>CANRHT010000013.1 GCA_947630465.1 uncultured Pseudomonadaceae bacterium | reverse complement strand
GATATTAAAGCTGACGTTGAAGCGCTGTTAGGTGTTGCAGGTGATAGCCAGAGCTTTACCTTTGTGCCATGCCAGCAGCATGCTTTCCACCCCGGTCAGTGCGCACGTATTGAGCGCAATGGTCAGGCGATTGGTTTTGTCGGTACTTTGCATCCACAGTTGGCGATTGAGTTGGATATTGATCAGCAAGTGTTGATGTTTGAAGTGGCCTTAGATGCCATGAGTGAAGGCCGCTTACCGGCATTTACCGAGCTGTCGCGCTTCCCTGAAGTACGTCGTGACTTGGCCTTAGTGGTTAACGCTGAGATTCCTGCGCAGCAATTAATGGATGCGATGCGCGGCGCGGCGGGTGAGTTTTTAACCCAAATCCGTTTGTTTGATGTCTATCAAGGTAAAGGCGTCGAAGAGGGCTGCAAAAGTTTAGCGGTTGGCTTGACCTGGCAGCATCCTTCACGCACTCTTACTGACGATGAAGTCAGTTCAGCGACTCAAGCAATCTTAGCTGTGCTGGCTGATAACTTTGCGGCGACATTGAGGATGTAAGTGTATGGGGGCTTTAACGAAAGCAGAGATGGCCGAGCACCTTTTTATGGAGATCGGCCTGAATAAGCGCGAAGCAAAGGAGTTGGTGGATACCTTCTTCGAAGAAATTCGTTTAGCCCTCGAAAACAACGAGCCGGTCAAGCTGTCAGGTTTTGGCAACTTTGAGTTGCGTGAGAAAAGTGAGCGCCCGGGTCGTAACCCTAAAACAGGCGAAGAGATTCCCATTAGCGCGCGGCGCGTGGTGACTTTTCGTCCTGGGCAAAAGTTGCGTGATCGAGTAGAAGCTTATGTTGGAACCTAGCCATAACCAGCAATTACCTGCTATTCCCAGCAAACGCTATTTTACGATAGGCGAAGCCAGCGAGTTGTGCGCAGTCAAGCCGCATGTGTTGCGTTATTGGGAGCAAGAGTTTGAACAGCTTGCAGCCATTAAACGTCGCGGTAATCGGCGTTATTATCAACACCAAGATGTGTTAATGATTCGGCAGATTCGCAGCTTGCTGTATGATCAAGGCTTTACGATTGGCGGTGCGCGTTTGCGTTTATCCAGCAGTGAAGTGCGTGATGAAGGCAGCCAAACTAAACAATTGATTCGTCAGATGATTGCAGAATTAGAAGATGTGCTTGAACGTATCAAGCACTAAGATATTAAACCCGTTCGGTTGATAAGCGCTGCAAAAGTATGCGCAAGGCGCGCCTAGCCTGTGCTTGCTGCGGTAGGCAGTATTGTTTAATACAAGAGTTTATCGTTCAGCCAGTACCTAGCAGAGGTTATCCAGTGTCGTCAGTTACTATTGTAGTGTTAGTTCTTGCAGGCATTATTGCCCTGATGTTTATTGGTTATCTCAATAATCTGCTAGAAAAAAATAAGATTGATAAAGCCCGTCGTAAAGCTGAATTAATCGACCGCCAGCGCCGTTGCAGTACCTTATCAGAGAGCTTGCCAGGGCAGTTGCTCACGCCAGATTTAAAGCAATTACTGAATACGATCGAGCAGCATATTGTCAAAGAATTGGTGCAAATCGATAATAATCCGGCCTACAAGGTGCGCGCAGAAGAGTTACAGCAACTCATTGCTGCGGGGCAAAATGTGCCCATCAACAATCCTGTAATCGTTATTAGCAGTGATGAGCAGATTAAAGATATCCGTTTTCAGCTGGAAAGCTTGCAGGCGCAGATCATTCGCGCTGTTGAAGAGAAAATCTTACCCAGCGCGCAAGGTAAGCAATGGCTTGGTCAAGTTCGAACAATGCTGGTCACGCTCTATGTGGATTATTTTAGTACGTTAGGCAATCAGTTGTTAGGGCAAGGTCAAGCGGGGCGTGCGCGTATTGTTTTTGAGCGCGGCGTACAGTTTTTAAAGAAACAAAAAGATGTTGCAGCCTATAAGCAGCAATTGGCTGAGTTTCAAGCGTCTTTAGCGCAAGCAACGGCTTTGGTGGTTGAGCAAACTGGACCGAATGCCCAGAAAAATGGTGAACTCACGTCGGCGGTTGAGCAAGAAAACCAGCCTGAAGAGTGGAAGAAGAAACAAATCTACGATTAAACTGTTGGTTATCTTAAGCCCTGCCGCACAGCGCAGATCTATGCGTGAGTAAAATGTTGCATAACGGTGCTGTATCAGTTGGCTCACAACCCCCCGCTTGGCTACTCCTGCCAATTGAAAACCTTAATTTAAACAAGTGACTGCTTGTCTGTCCTCCGTCATTTTAAAGTGTTAACTCTGTTCGTGCATTTTTTATGAATAAGGTCATAATAGAGTTATTGTTTTTGACTGGATGGTTCTAAAATGCACAAAGAATCGCGTAAGGTTCGTGAGTTTCGTCGCCGTGAGCAAGAAATACTGGATACGGCTTTGGGTTTGTTTCTCGAGCAGGGTGAAGATGCCGTTACTGTCGAGATGATTGCGGATGCAGTTGGTATCGGTAAAGGCACGATTTACAAACATTTTAAATCTAAAGCTGAAATTTATTTACGCTTAATGCTTGATTACGAGCGTGAGCTCAATGAGTTATTTCAATCAGAAAGCGTATCAAGTGATAAAGAATCATTATCCCGGGCGTATTTTGCCTTTCGTATGCGTGATCCACAGCGCTATCACTTATTTGATCGCCTCGAAGAAAAAGTGCTTAAAGGCCAGCAAGTGCCGGAGATGGTCGAGCAGTTGCACACCATTCGTGCCTCTAACTTTGAACGCTTAACCCGCTTAATCGAAGGCCGTATTGCCGAAGGTAAGCTGGAAGATGTGCCGCCGTATTTTCATTACTGCGCCGCTTGGGCATTGGTGCACGGGGCTGTGGCTTTGTATCACTCACCGTTCTGGAGCAATGTGCTAGAAGATCAAGATGGGTTTTTCCAATTTCTGATGGATATTGGTGTGCGCATGGGTAACAAGCGCGTGAAGCGTGAAGATGTAACAGCGCAGATCAGTGCTGAGACAGAAGTTGCAGCGGAGCTTGATACAGAGTGATCCTTGGTTTTCAGCAGGTTGGCGCAAAAGCTGCTTATAAATACGCTAGAGTATTTTTTTGACGTAAAGGTGACCAGTATATGCGCCAGTTCCTACTGATGATATGGGCGATGAGTTTGGCTTCGTGTATGCAAGTCAGTGATTTAGCCGGTGAAGCGACCTATCAGATGCGCGATGTGCGCTTGCTTAATCACACAGAAATGCGCCGCTCTAATAATTGGCGTGTGCAGGCCGACTCGCATATTTATATCGGTCAAGCACCTTTTGTGCCTTTGGGCTACTCGGGTGCGCAAGCCAATATTGCCGCTGAAGAAACGTATAATGCTTTTGTTGAGTATTTTCCACGCTTAAGTCGTGCATTTGAGCCTGTGACGTTTGAGCAAGCGATGCTGGCGGCGCGCAGTGCTGGAGCGGATTATCTTTTGCATGTGCGTTTTGCTCAGGGCAATGATCGCATTGGCAAGCTGGACGAGATCAAAGATTTTGAGAAAGGTGCACGTTTTGGTGTGGATCGCAGTGCGATTCATTTGATGTTGGTGGAAGTGCGCAGCGGTTATATGCTGGATACCGTTAATATGCGCAATCGTGGTGGCTTTTTGAGTTCGTACAATAATAAGCCTGAAGATTTAATTCGCCCGCCCATGCGTGATTATGCGCGGCGCTTGCTGGGTTTAAACCCACCATAAGGTGACCTATGTACGATGACAGTGATGTCGATAGGCTGCAGCAGTTGCAGGACAGCGCTGAGCGTCTTGCTTATAGCGCTGATTGGCATCCGACTGAATGCGGTGATAGCTTGATGCGCATCAGCAGTGATGGGCGTTGGTGGCATCAAGGTACTTTAATTAATAAAGCAGCTTTAGTGTTGTTGTTTTCCCGCCTGCTACGCCGTGAAGGCCAGCAGTATTTCCTGATCACGCCAGTGGAAAAGCTAGCGATTGTCGTGGATGACGCCCCTTTTGTGTCGATTGTTACCCAGGTGCGAGGAGAGGGTGAGCAGCAATGTGTTTATGTTACGACCAATCTCGGCGACAGTGTCTTGATTGGTCCTGAATACCCTTTGACCTTAGCGTTGAATCCGCAGGCGCAGCAGATGTTGCCTTATGTCTCTATTGGCGCCGGTTTGGCTGTGCGTTTGCAGCGCAGTGACTTCTATCATTTGGTTGAGCACTCAGAAGAGCGCGTGCTGGATGGGCGTTCGGTGATGGCGGTACGCAGTCAAGGGCACTGGTATTCACTGGGTGTGCTGGACTAGTCGGTTGGCGTGGCGCTCGCTTGGTGTTACTTGCAAAATCTGCACTCAGTCCCCATGTTTCCAATACTCTTTTATTTATGTGTGCAGTAATTATGACTTTGGCGTTATCAATTAAACAGTTACGAAAAAGCTATGCAAATGGTTTTGAAGCTTTAAAAGGTGTGGATTTGACAGTGGCTGAAGGTGATTTTTTTGCCTTGCTCGGCCCCAATGGTGCGGGTAAATCAACCACCATTGGTATTTTGTCGACCTTAGTCAATAAAAGCAGTGGCAGTGTGCAAGTGTTTGGCCATGATTTAGACACCCATCCCTTAGAGCTTAAGCGCTGTATTGGTTTAGTACCGCAAGAATTTAACTTTAATCAGTTTGAAACCGCATTCAACATTTTAACCACGCAAGCCGGTTACTATGGCATCCGTTTAACAGAAGCGCGCGTGCGTGCCGAAGCATTGCTTAAGCAGTTGGGGCTCTGGGATAAACGCCATGTTGCCTCGCGTATGTTATCCGGTGGTATGAAGCGCCGCTTAATGATTGCGCGCGCGCTGATGCATAAACCACGTTTATTGATTCTCGATGAGCCTACCGCTGGAGTGGATATTGAACTGCGCCGCTCGATGTGGGAGTACCTGACTGAGCTCAACGAGCAAGGCACCACTATTATTCTCACCACGCATTATCTGGAGGAGGCTGAGCAGTTGTGCCGCAATATTGCCATTATTGATCATGGTTCTATTGTCGAAAATACCAGTATGCGCGCGCTCTTGGGGCAGTTGAGTAATGAGACTTTTTTGCTTGATTTGAAACATACCCAAGATCAAGCGCCGCAGTTAGACGGCTATCCAGCACAGATGGTGGATGAGTGCACTTTGCAGGTGCAGGTGGCTAAGCAGCGCGGTTTGACCGATTTATTTGCCCAGCTCGCCGCGCTTAATATCGAGGTGTTGAGTTTGCGTAATAAAAGTAATCGCTTGGAGGAGTTGTTTGTGTCATTGGTTGAGAAGAATTTGGACGGTGAATCAGCATGAGTACTGAGTTGAAGTCAAATTTGATTGCCTTGCAAACCATTGTCACTCGCGAAGCCCGTCGTTTTTTACGGATTTGGCCACAAACCTTGTTGCCCCCCGCGATCACTATGGTGCTGTATTTTGTAATTTTCGGTAATTTGATCGGTAGTCAGATCGGCGATATGCATGGCTTTACGTATATGCAATATATTGTGCCGGGTTTAATTATGATGTCGGTGATTACCAACTCATACAGCAACGTGGTGTCGAGTTTTTTCAGTGCTAAATTTCAGCATTCGATCGAAGAGCTCATGGTATCGCCGGTATCGCCACACACTATTTTAATTGGTTTTGTGATGGGCGGTATTTTACGCGGCTTAGGTGTGGCGGTGATTGTTTCGATTTTATCGCTGTTTTTTACCAAGCTGCAGATTCATAATTTACCGATCACCTTGGTGGTGATTGTCTGTACCTCAGCGGTTTTTGCGCTGGGTGGCTTTCTTAACGCCGTATTTGCGCGTAACTTTGACGACATCTCAATCATTCCATCTTTTGTGTTGACGCCTTTGACCTATTTAGGTGGGGTGTTTTATTCGATTGATATGTTGGGTCCTTTTTGGAAGACCCTGTCACTGGCCAATCCAATTTTGCACATGGTCAATGCGTTTCGCTATGGCATCTTAGGGGTCTCAGATATTGATATCAGTGTTGCGATCAGTCTGATGTTGCTGACCACGTTGATTTTGTATGTGGTGTGCGTACGTTTGTTAATTTCTGGCCGTGGTATGCGCAGTTAATTAGGAATCTATAAGTTGGCTTGAAAATTGCTTTTATCTCCATAAGTATCGCAAAGCGTCAAAGAAGCGGTGGGAGATCAAAATGAGCCAAGGTATAGAATTTAATCGGTTAATGTTAGAAATGCGCAGCATGCAGGCTGATGCTATGTCGCGCATTAAGCCTGCTGCTGTGGCTGAAACGCCAGCTGCAGGCGGTCCCAACTTCGCTGAAATGCTTGGTCAAGCGGTGGGCAAAGTAAATGAAACGCAGCAAGCGTCAAACGAGCTCGCTAAAGCCTTTGAAATAGGGCAAAGTGGCGTCGATTTAACTGATGTAATGATTGCTTCGCAAAAAGCGAGCGTATCATTTCAAGCCATGACCCAGGTCCGTAATAAACTGGTTCAGGCTTATCAAGATATTATGCAGATGCCAGTGTAGGGGCAATAAATCATGGTTGACGCAACGGCAAATACACCACAAACCACAGAGCAGCCAGCAAAAACAGGTTTTGCCGGTTTGGCTTTCTTGGACAATTTGTCACAAATGCCCGCTTTGCGCCAAGTCGCTTTATTGGTGGGCTTAGCGGCGAGCGTTGCCATCGGTTTTGCTGTTGTACTCTGGTCACAAGAGCCTGACTATCGGCCGCTGTACGGCAGTTTAGAAGGTTTAGATACCACACAAGTGATTGATACCCTGGGCAGTGCCGGTATTCCTTACCGGATTGAACCCAACTCCGGCGCCTTGCTGGTTAAAGCATCTGATATTGCCAATGCACGCATCAAACTGGCTGCCGCAGGCGTCACCCCGAGCGATAACAATATCGGTTTTGAAATTCTCGATAGAGAACAAGGTTTAGGCACCAGTCAGTTTATGGAAGCCACGCGCTACCGCCGTGGTTTAGAGGGTGAGTTGGCGCGCACTGTCTCAAGTCTTAATAATGTCAAAGGCGCACGCGTACACTTGGCTATTCCTAAAAGCTCAGTGTTTGTACGCGATGAGCGCAAGCCCAGTGCTTCAGTTCTGGTTGAGCTGTATCCAGGGCGTGCGCTTGAGCCCAGCCAAGTCATGGCGATTATTAATTTAGTGGCGACCAGCGTACCTGAGCTCAATAAAGCCCAAGTGACTGTGGTGGACCAAAAAGGTAATTTACTCTCTGATCAGCAAGAGCTGTCAGAGATGACCCGTGCGGGTAAGCAGTTTGACTATTCACGTCGCCTTGAAGGGTTATTCACCCAGCGCGTACACAATATTTTGCAGCCTATTTTGGGCTCCGACCACTATAAAGCTGAAGTCTCAGCGGATGTGGATTTCAGCTCGATTGAGTCCACTTCAGAAACCTTTAACCCGGATCAGCCGGCCTTGCGCAGTGAGCAGTCGGTCTCTGAACAGCGTCAAGTCAGCAGTGGTCCACAAGGTGTGCCGGGTGCTTTAAGTAATCAGCCGCCTGGTCCTGCAACCGCACCTGAAGTCGCCGGTGGACAAGCTGCAGCCGGCGGCCCCATAGCTGCTGGCCAGCCTTTGTTAGATGCCAATGGCGAGCAAATTATTGATCCCACGACTGGCTTAGCCATGCTGGCGCCGTACCCGAGCGATAAGCGTGAGCAATCCACACGTAACTTTGAGCTGGATCGCTCCATCAGCTATACCAAACAAGATCAAGGCCGTTTGCAGCGTCTGTCGGTTGCCGTGGTGGTGGATGACCGCATTACCGTCAATCCGCAAACCGGTGAAACCATTCGTGTGCCATGGACTGAACAAGATATTGCCCGCTTTACTCGTTTGGTGCAGGACTCGGTTGGCTTCAATGCCAGTCGTGGTGATAGCGTTAGCGTGATTAACGCGCCCTTTGCACCGGTGTTGGCGCAAGAAATAGCTGATATTCCGTTTTATACCGAGCCATGGTTCTGGGATATCGTTAAGCAAGTCTTGGGTATCTTATTTATCTTAGTGCTGGTGTTTGGCGTGTTGCGTCCGCTGCTGCGTAATGTAGTGGGTGGTGATAAATCAAAAGAATTGGCAACCACTCAAGGATTGGGTGATGCCGGCCTAAGCGATATTGATGGGCTGGATGAAGGATTAGAAGAGGATCGCGTGAGTTTAGGCGGCCCTGCTCCAAGTATATTATTGCCCAGCCCAAGTGAAGGCTATGATGCGCAATTGAATGCCATTAAAGGCTTGGTCGCTGAAGACCCAGGCCGCGTGGCGCAAGTCGTAAGAGAGTGGATTAACGCTGATGAGTGATGCCCCGAGTGCCAACAAACTCAACAAGGTTGAGAAGGCTGCTATTTTACTGTTATCGCTGGGTGAAACCGATGCCGCACAAGTGCTGCAGCATATGGGCCCCAAAGAAGTGCAGCGCGTAGGCTCGGCGATGGCACAGATGCGCAATATCCAGCGTGACCAAGTCGAACAGGTGATGAGTGAGTTCGTTGAAATTGTCAGTGATCAAACCGGTTTAGGTGTGGGCGCTGACGGCTATATCCGTAATATGCTGACGCAAGCGCTGGGTGAAGATAAAGCTGGCAATCTGATTGATCGTATTTTACTGGGCGGCAATACCAGCGGCTTAGACAGCTTAAAGTGGATGGAGCCGCGCGCCGTGGCGGATGTTATCCGTTATGAGCACCCGCAGATTCAAGCGATTGTTGTCGCCTACTTAGATCCGGATCAGGCCGGTGAAGTGCTGTCGCATTTTGATCATAAAGTACGTCTAGATATCGTCTTGCGCGTGTCAGCACTCAATACCATTCAGCCAGCGGCACTGAAAGAGCTGAATACGATTTTAGAAAAGCAGTTTTCTGGCAACTCCAACACCTCACGCACCACTATGGGTGGTGTGAAGCGTGCAGCGGACATCATGAACTTCCTTGATAGCTCGATGGAAGGCCCGCTACTGGATGCCATTCGAGAGCTTGATCAAGACCTCTCAGGCAAAATTGAAGACCTGATGTTTGTCTTTGATAACCTTGCTGATGTGGATGATCGCGGGATTCAGTCGTTGTTGCGTGAAGTTTCGTCAGATGTGCTGGTCTTGGCGCTCAAGGGTGCAGACGAAGCGATTAAAGAGAAGATCTTTAAGAATATGTCCAAGCGCGCTTCCGAATTACTGCGTGATGATCTCGAAGCTAAAGGACCAGTGCGTATCAGTGAAGTTGAATCCGCACAAAAAGAAATCCTTACCATTGCCCGACGCATGGCAGAAGCCGGCGAAATTGTACTCGGTGGTAAAGGTGGGGAAGAGATGGTTTAGCTATGAGCGATAAAAAACCAAGCAGCGAACTGATCTCTGCCCGAGAGGGCGGGGTTTTTAGTTTATGGGACATGCCCAGTTTTGATGAGCCTGAGGTTGCGGCTGAGCCCGAAGCCATTGCAGCGCCGCCCGCAGACGTTGAAGAAGAGGTGCGGGTTGAGGACGTCGTTATGGAAGACGTCAAACCTTTGACGCTGGAAGATGTGGAGGCCGTTCGTCAAGACGCTTGGAATGAAGGTTTTAGTGCCGGTGAGAAAGAAGGCTTTCACACCGGGCAACTGAAAGCTGCACAAGAAGCCGAAGTGGTGTTGCGTAATAAAGTGCAGGCGCTGGAAAATATTATGCACGAACTCTTTGAGCCCATTGCCAGTCAAGATCAGCAGCTTGAAGACCGTATGCTTGAGCTGATTATGCACATCAGTCGCCAAGTGATTCAGCGTGAACTGAGTATTGATTCCAGCCAAATCAAACAAGTGGTGCGTGAGTCTTTAAAACTCTTACCGATGGGCAGCGAATCGGTGCGTGTGTATGTGAATCCGCAAGATTTTGAGCAAATTAAAGCCCTGCGTGAGCGCCATGAGGAAAACTGGAAAATCATCGAAGATGACGAGTTGTTGCCCGGCGGCTGCCGTTTTGATTCAGTCAATACGCAAATCAACGCCACGATAGAAACTCGCATTGAGCAGATTGCCAGCCAGATCTTAGAGCAGCAACGTGAACTGCAAGGTCAGCCGCTGGAAGCCGATATCGATGTTGCGCTTGACGCTGTAGCGCCTGAGCCAGAAGCTATTGTCGAACCCGAACCCGAACCCGAACCCGAACCCGAACCCGAGTCGAGCGCTGCGGTTGATACAGAGGCAGCCGCAGACGCTGCAACGCTTGTAGAGGATGAGCCTGCGCCGCACGAGAGCGCGACAGAACAGGCGCAAACAGCCGAGTCGGTCGTTGATCCTCAGCTCAGTGCGACTGCAGCAGAGTTAGATCCCGCGCCAGAAGCTGAGCCAATGGTTGATGATACTCAGTCCGTTACTTGATCAGGAGTTGTTATGTCTCTGCAGCGCACCAGCTTCGCCAGCCGTTTAGCCCGTTATAACAGCGCCACTGAACTATCAAAAAAACCTTTAATTGAAGGCCGCCTGATTCGTATGGTGGGTTTAACCCTTGAGGCGCAAGGCGTGCAAGTGGCGGTAGGCAGTCGCTGTTTGGTGATTAATAACGATGGCTATCAAGCGGTGCAGGTGGAAGCTGAGGTGATGGGCTTTTCCGGTGAAAAAGTCTTTTTAATGCCCATTGGTAACTTAACCGGTATCGCCCCCGGAGCACGTGTAGTGCCGATTGCCGGCACTGATCGGATGCCGATGGGTTTAGCCATGCTCGGTCGAGTACTGGATGGGGCCGGTCGTCCATTGGATGGCAAAGGCCGCATTGAAGCTGAAGAGTGGGTGCAAATGGAAGGCCCCGCGATTAATCCGCTGCAACGTACTCCCATCACCGAACCCCTTGATGTCGGCATTCGCAGTATCAACGGGATTTTAACCGTTGGCCGTGGCCAGCGTATTGGTTTGTTTGCTGGTACTGGGGTAGGTAAGAGTGTGCTGCTGGGCATGATGACGCGCTTCACTCAAGCTGATGTGGTGATTGTCGGTCTGATCGGTGAGCGGGGCCGGGAAGTTAAAGAGTTTATTGAAGACATTCTTGGCGAAGAAGATTTAAAGCGCGCCATTGTTGTCGCCTCGCCCGCGGATGATGCGCCCTTAATGCGCTTGCGTGCGGCGATGTATTGCACGCGTATTGCGGAGTATTTCCGTGATAAAAACTACAACGTTTTATTGCTGATGGATTCCTTGACCCGTTACGCACAGGCGCAGCGGGAAATTGCGTTAGCCATCGGTGAACCGCCCGCCACTAAAGGTTATCCACCTTCAGTGTTTGCCAAGTTGCCCAAGCTGGTCGAGCGCGCTGGTAATGCTGATAAAGGCGGCGGTTCGATCACTGCGTTTTATACCGTACTGTCGGAAGGGGATGACCAGCAAGATCCGATTGCCGATGCGGCGCGTGGGGTATTGGATGGTCACTTTGTCTTATCGCGTGATCTGGCACAGGAAGGGCACTACCCCGCGATTGATATCAGTCAGTCAGTCAGTCGGGTGATGCCGCAAGTGGTCACTGAGGAGCACATGAAGGCGGCTCAGCGCTTTAAACAGCTGTGGACACGTTATCAGCAGAGTCGTGACTTGATCAGTGTGGGTGCTTATGTGGCTGGCGGTGATAAAGATACGGACTTAGCCATTGAGCGTTATCCGCATATGTCGGCTTTTCTACGTCAAGGTTTGCGCGAAACTGACCCCATGGAAAAAAGTACGGCGCACTTGTTGGCAGTGATCAATCCAGCGCCCGCAGGTTGATAGCTAGATGAATAAACGTATTCAGCGTTTGCTGCCGGTCATTGATATGGCGCAAACCACCGAGCGTGAAGCCGCCGCTAAGCTGGGTGAATTTCAAACCGCGTTACAAAACGCTCAGCAGCAATTACACAATCTTGAGCAATACCGTGATGATTATCAGCAGCAATGGATTGATAAAGGGCAGGTGGGTGTCAGTGGTCAATGGCTGATGAACTACCAGCGCTTTTTATCGCAGTTGGAAGTGGCTATTGAACAGCAGCAAAAAAGTTTAGCCTGGCATGAAAATAATCTTAAGCTGGGCCGTGACTTATGGCAGCAAGCCTATGCGCGTTTGGAAGGGCTGCGCAAATTAGTGCAGCGCTACCGTGATGAAGCGCTGAAGACGGCCAGCAAGCAAGAGCAGAAGATGCTCGATGAAATGGCTCAGCGCTTAATGGCGCAGCATGCGCGGCGCGATTGAGCTGTGAATACTTAAAGCATTGCATTACTCACTTTAGAAACGGTGTAAAACGTCCATGCAAGATTTTCAGTGGATGCTTGAATATGGCATCAATCGATTTGGCTCATTACGCGCTTTAGAGGCGCGTTTGCCACAGCCCGCAACAGCAGAGCAGTTGCGACAGCTCAGCGATGATCGTTATTTATCCTTAATCGCACTGCGGGTGTTTCGCGCAGGCTTACGCCACAGTGTGGTGGATGCCAAATGGCCCAACTTTGAAGAAGTGTTCTGGGGTTTTGCGCCTGAGAAGGTTGTGTTGATGAGTGCTGAACATATTGAGCGCTTAATGCAAGATACACGCATTATTCGTCACTTGGGCAAGCTCAAAAGCGTACCGCGCAATGCGCAAATGTTATTGGATGTACGCCAAGAGCATGGCAGCTTTGGAGAGTTTTTAGCGCAATGGCCGTCGCAGGATATTGTCGGTTTGTGGCGCTACTTAGCCAAGCAGGGTTATCAGTTGGGCGGCTTGTCGGCACCGCGCTTTTTACGCATGGCGGGAAAAGATACCTTTGTGCTCAGTGATGATGTGGTCGCCGCTTTAGTGGCGCAAGATATTGTCACGAAAAAACCCACCAGCCAGCGCGATTTAACCGCGGTACAAGCAGCGTTTAATACCTGGCATGCGCAGAGCGGACGACCTTTATGTCAGATTTCGATGTTGCTCGCTATGACGGTCAACCATTAAGCAAGTCACAATTTTGTTGATTAAATTTGCACTTTGCGCCAATGCAGGGCATATTGCCCACCTAAATTTTAAAATATTCCAACTTTATGTCTAAATTTATCAAGATTATTGGGTACGGCTTGACATGCTTGACACTAGCATCGTGCGCCAACCTAAGCAGTGATAGATCTCAAACAACAGCCGCGAAGCGTGAAAGCATGGAAATGAACTCCCGTGCACTTGTGGCTGTCTTGGATCGCTTCGATGAAGCACAACAAGCGGCTTTAGAATTAAAAGAAACAGCTGAGCTCAACGCCTATAACCTGCCTGGTTTGAGCGATAGCTTGCTGGACCGTGGTAAAACTCTGTTGGGTACGCCCTACCGTTACGGTGGTAGCAGCCGTAAAACCGGTTTTGATTGCAGTGGTTTTGTCGGTCATGTGTATAAAGAAGAGCTGGGTATTAAGCTGCCGCGTACCACAGGTGGTCTGCTGAGTATGGATGCCCCTGTTATTGCGCGCGCTGATTTAGAACCCGGTGATTTGATTTTATTCAATGACCGTGGCCGTGGCCGTGTGACTCATGTGGGTATTTATATGGGCGATGATGAGTTTATTCATTCGTCCAGTAAGCGCAGTGGTGGTGTTCGCGTGGATAAGCTCAGCAACCGCTATTGGAATGCCAGTTACTTACAAGCCAAGCGTGTGTTGACTGAAGAAGTTGCCGCTGCAGTTAAGCCTGAAGAGTTACTGTCTAAAGTCACGCAGTAAGCTCAATATCAGTTTGATACAAGCCGCTATATATTTTATATAGCGGCTTTTTTGTTTACAGCTTTAACAGATCAGCGACGTAGTCGGCATCTTTATCACCGCGACCTGACAGGTTAATCAAGATCGAGTGTTCAGGGCTTAAGGTGGGCGCTTTACGCATCGCCCAAGCAACGGCATGCGCGCTCTCAAGAGCGGGAATAATACCTTCCACGCGTGACAAACGCATAAAGGCATCTAAAGTTTCCTGATCAGTGACGCTGTCATATTGCACGCGGCCTAAATCCTTAAGGTAGCTGTGCTGCGGACCGACCCCCGGATAATCTAAACCTGAGGCAATTGAGTGCACTGATGCTGGGTTGCCTTCAGCATCTTCCAGTACATAACAGGCCATGCCATGCAGGTGCCCGGGCTTACCTTTTGTCAGCGTGGCTGAATGGCGCTGGGTATCTAAGCCCTCGCCGGCAGGCTCAACACCCACTAACTGTACTTCAGTGTCGTGTAGAAACGCTGTGAACATACCGATTGAGTTCGAGCCGCCACCTACACATGCAGTAATGTAATCGGGTAAGCGCTGATGGCGAGCAAAAAACTGCTGGCGTGCTTCTTTACCAATAATTGATTGGAAATCACGCACCATTTTTGGGAATGGATGAGGTCCCACCACTGAACCAATGGCGTAGATAAAATCTTCAGGGTTTTTTAAGTATTCTTCAAAGGCGCTATCCACCGCTTCTTTCAAGGTCGCAGCGCCTGCAGTGACCGGAATCAGATCACAGCCTAAGATTTTCATCTTCACCACATTAGGGTGTTCTTTTTCGATGTCGGCTTGCCCCATGTGAATCTCGCAGGGAATACCGACCAATGCGCACGCGGTCGCCAGCGCAACACCGTGTTGCCCAGCACCGGTTTCAGCAATGACTTTCTTTTTGCCCATAAACTTGGCCAGTAACGCCTCGCCTAAGCAATGATTGATCTTGTGCGCGCCAGTATGGTTGAGGTCTTCGCGCTTTAAATAAATTTGCGCGCCACCCAATTGTTGACTGAGGCGTTTGGCATGAAAAATAGGGCTGGGGCGACCGACATAATCAGCAAACAAGCTGGCCAGCTCAGCTTGGAACTCAGGGCAGGCGCAGATTTCTTCATAGGATGTATTGATATCATCCATCAACTTTTTTAAGTGCTCAGGTACATATTGGCCGCCATACGGACCAAAGTAACCTTGGGCGTTGGGCATGGCAGCAAAAGAGTCAGTGCTCATGGGTCAGTTCATCCTGCAAAACGATGGAGCATGTCAGGCATGCTGGAAAAAGAGACTGAGTGCCGTGAGCAGCGCGGTTCAATACGGCGCTGAGCTCAAGGGCACTTAGCGTTTAAACGGCGCTTGTTTCCGGGCGTAAGCGTAAGGTTAAACCTTTCAGAAATTGGCGTAATAATTGGTCGCCACACAGGCGGTAATTCTGATGGCCCGCTTTTCTGAATAAAGCGCTCAGCTCAGGCTTAGTCACAGTAAAAGACACCGAGTCTAAAATCTCTAGCAAGTCAGATTCTTGTAACGTGAAAGCCACGCGTAATTTTTTTAAGACGGTGTTGTTGGTCAATGGCAGTTCAGTCGGTGGTGCCGCTTGTGGACTTGGGCCACGACGACTGACAATCAGGTTGTCTAAAAAGCCGACCATCAGCTCATCTTCCATGCGCACGAAAGATTCATCTTCTTCGCTGGCTAGATAGCTGCGTAAGGTGGCTAAATCCAGGTCAGGCTCGACCGCGTTGAGCATATCCAGTAGAGCGTTATCGCTCATGTTCAGGGTGTAGCGCAGGCTGCGCAGTACGTCGTTATTTAGCATAAAATTCTCGATTAACCATGTGGTATTAAATAAAAGATCAAAACTTTTGTGTCGCGGCGCAGTAACGCCACTGACCTAAAGGCAGTTTGCCCATGGATACTGCGCCAATGCGGATACGTTTCATCGCCACAACATCAAGATCAATGCTGGCGCAGAGTCGTTCGATCACGCCTTCAGAGGGGTCTTTAAGTACCAAGCGAATGTGTTCTTCATTTTGCTGGCTGGCTTTACAGCCGGGCAGGCCGACACCTTTGATCATTTGTGCATGAGCAAGACGCTTTAAGCGTTGCGCGCTGATCTCACCTGTGACTTGCACCACATATTCTTGCTCTAAGCGCGTGCGGTCATCGGTCAGTTTGCGCAGTGTGCGCCAGTCTTGGGTAAAGACTTGCAGGCCAGTGGCCTTGCTTTGCAGTGGCAGTTCAGTGCTTAAACGTGCAAAGTGGCCTTTGAGTTGTAAAATATTGCTGGGATCTTCAGACCAGTGTGTATCGGCGCTGAGCAGTGCCAGTTGTTGTTCAAGCGTGGCGTTGGCCAATACAGGCTGATTGAGCAGCAGGGTAATGGCTGGCAGTGGTTCGGCCACAGCATTGGGGCGCAATTCAACGCTTTGATCAGTGATGGGATATTGCGGCTCATCAATAATAGCGCCGTTCACCAAGACCCAACCGCCCTCAATGTAGAGCTGTGCTTCGCGGCGCGAACAGCCGATCTGGTCAATTAAATGTTTGGAAAGACGCACGGAATCAGTCATAAGAAAAGGCCTAAAAATGACGCCACAGTATACTGGGTCTGGCTGTTTTATACAGTGGGCTGCTGTTTTTCTACGGGGCAGCGCTCTATAGTGCGTGCCGCTGGCGGTCAATAAGGGTACAATCGCCGCCTTTTAACGCGTTCGCGTCTCGACTACTCAGGATTTATTTGTGATCTCCACTGCTAATATCACCATGCAATTTGGTGCAAAACCTTTATTTGAAGATGTCTCTGTAAAATTTGGTCACCACAACCGTTATGGTTTGATTGGTGCTAATGGCAGTGGTAAATCAACCTTTATGAAAATCCTCGGTGGCGATCTTGAGCCATCTGCGGGCCACGTGATGCTTGAGCCGAATGTGCGCATGGGTAAATTGCGCCAAGATCAGTTTGCCTATGAGCAATTTACCGTGATTGACACAGTAATTATGGGTCATGAAGAACTGTGGAAGGTGAAAGCCGAGCGCGACCGCATTTACTCATTGCCAGAGATGACTGAAGCCGATGGTATGGCCGTGGCGGAGTTAGAAACTGAGTTCGCCGAGATGGACGGTTATACCGCTGAGTCACGCGCCGGTGAGTTATTGCTGGGCTTGGGTATTGGTGTCGATGAGCACTTTGGCCCGATGAGTGAAGTTGCGCCCGGCTGGAAGTTGCGTGTGTTGCTGGCGCAAGCCTTGTTCTCTGATCCTGAAGTATTGCTGCTCGATGAGCCGACCAACCACTTGGACATCAATACCATTCGCTGGTTAGAAGATATTCTGAGCAATCGCAACTGCACCATGATTATCATTTCCCACGACAGACACTTCTTAAACAGTGTATGTACGCATATGGCGGACTTGGATTACGGTGAGATTCGTCTGTTCCCAGGTAACTATGACGAATATATGACGGCGGCTACACAGGTGCGTGAGCGCTTATTGGGCGATAACGCGAAGAAAAAAGCACAAATTGCCGAGTTACAAAGCTTTGTCAGTCGCTTCTCAGCGAACGCATCTAAAGCTAAGCAGGCCACCAGTCGTGCGCGCTTGATTGATAAAATTCAACTCGATGAAGTAAAGCCATCTACGCGTATCAGCCCTTTTATTCGTTTTGATCAGGCCAAAAAACTGCACCGCCAAGCTGTGGTCTTACACGAGTTGAGCCAAGGTTTTGATGGCAAAGTGCTGTTTGATAATTTAAACCTGCAGGTGGAAGCCGAAGAGCGCGTCGCTATTATTGGCCCGAACGGTATTGGTAAAACCACGCTGCTGCGCACTTTGATGGGCGAGTTGGCGCCGATGAGTGGTCATGTGAAGTGGACCGACAGCGCTGATATTGGCTATTACGCGCAAGATCATGCCAGTGACTTTGCCGATGACAGTAATCTGTTTGACTGGATGGGGCGCTGGACCACTGAGGGCGAGCAGATGGTGCGTGGCACTTTAGGCCGTATGCTGTTCTCCGGTGATGATATTGAGAAATCAGTCAAAGTGATTTCTGGTGGTGAACAAGGCCGCATGTTGTTTGGTAAGTTGATTCTACAAAAGCCCAACGTATTGCTGATGGATGAGCCGACTAACCACTTGGATATGGAATCCATTGAGGCGTTGAACTTGGCGCTGGAAAACTACCCCGGTACGCTGATTTTTGTCAGCCATGACCGTGAGTTTGTTTCATCTTTGGCCACGCGCATCATTGAGTTAACCGAACACGGGATCAATGATTTCCACGGTACTTACGACGACTACTTACGCAGCCAAGGCGTCGAGGTGTAACTCAAATCGCTGTTGTTACACCCTGCAAACTGCCACTTAGTCACGAAAAAATACGTGCACTAAGTGGTAGCCAAATTGTGATTTAACCGGTCCGTGGATCATGCGTACGGGCTTTTTAAAGATCACATTGTCAATCGACTTGACCAGTTGACCGGGGCGCACTTCGCCTAAGTCCCCACCTTTTTTGCCGGACGGGCAAGTTGAGTATTTACGAGCGAGCTTATCAAAAGGCTCACCTTTAGCGATACGCTCTTTAATCGCCTGCGCTTCGTCCATCGTTTTAACTAAAATATGCCGCGCCATCGCTTTGGCCATAGAAATATTCTCTTCATATATGCTCAATTAATCGCAGTAGTTTAACCTATTTTGTGGCTCGCTTGATGGGCAATAAGTAGTGGCCTTTTGCTTGTGCTGAAACGCTTGTAGCCATACACTTGTGTTGTTATTTATTGAATTGAATCAAAATCATGTATGTGCTGGTATGAGTTTTGCTTTAATCCATACCGAGTGCCAAATTTTTGCCAACACGCTGGGTGCTGGCAGTACGAAGATCAACTTTCTTCATACCGTAAGGGTTTTTTATGTTCAGATTGTCCAGTATCCAAGGGAAAATGACCGCAGCAATTATTTTAACTATTGCTTTAATCGTTGCCGCATTGGGATTTACGCTCAATGGTGTGAGAGGGATTAGTGAAGGTTTTGATAATTATTTAAGCGTGAATCAACCCCGTGTTGCGGCGCTCAATACCATGTATGGCAAGGGCTTGCTGGCAGGTGTGGCTACGCGCAATAAGGTTTTCAATCCAAGCTTAACCGCTCCTGAGGGCGTCATCAGAGAGTCGGGTGTTCAGTTTTTACAAGCCTTGGAGTTTTATCGTTCGAGTTCGAAATCACTTGCTCCAGAGTTGCAGAAAAGTTTAGAGCTGATTCAAGAGAATTGGGAAGTGACGCAGAAAGCGCGAGTAGAGGTGTATGGGTTGGCGACTCAGGGCCGTATGCGTGAGGCCTCAGATTTATTAGCAAGAACTGAACAGCCGGCTTGGAACTTTATTCGTGTTGCTTTGGATAAACTCTTAGACAGCGAGAAAAACTTTACGCATGCCTCGCAATTGAGCATGCAGCAGCAAGTGACGCAAACCTATTTTGGTGGTGTGATCATTGCGGTGTTAGCCATCTTAGTGATCTTGGTTTTAAATATTGGCGTGATCCGTTTAGTGGTACTGCGCCTTAAGGCGACGCATCGCATGGTCAATAACTTGGTGCAGGGTGATGGCGATTTAACCCAGCGCCTAGAGGTTCGCGGACAAGATGAAGTGTCTGAGTTGGTGGTGAGCATTAACCATTTTGTCGAGAAAGTGCACGCGCTGGTGATTGACGTATCTGACTCCACGCATAAGGTCGCGCAAGCTGCAGAGCGTATGGCGCAGGTCACACAAGAGTCGACCAGTGCCGTGAGTCGTCAGCATCAAGAAACCGAACAAGTGGCAACGGCCATGCATGAAATGACGGCAACCGTACAAGAAGTGGCGCGCAATGCTCTTTTTGCCTCTGAAGCCGCGCAATCTGCAGAGCAAGAAAGTCAGGCAGGTAGCGAAGTGGTGACCCATACCTACAGCAGTATTCAAGAATTAGTCACTGAAGTTGAACAAGCTGCGCAATATATGTCTGTTGTGAGCGATGACAGCAAGCAAATTAATAGCATTCTAGAAGTCATCCGCAGTATTGCCGAGCAAACCAACTTGTTGGCGCTGAATGCGGCGATCGAAGCGGCGCGTGCAGGCGAGCAGGGACGTGGTTTTGCCGTGGTAGCAGACGAAGTACGTAATTTGGCTCAGCGCACACAAGGTTCAACGGCTGAAATTGACGAGATGATCGAGCGCTTACAACACAGTGTTGGCAGTGCCACACGCACCATGCAGCAAGGCCGTGAAAAAGCTTTAGCCAGTGTTGAATCCGTGCAGCAAGCCAATGAAGCACTGCTGCGTATTGCTGAGCAAGTCACCCGTATCAATGATATGAACGCAGGGATTGCTAGCGCTGCCGAAGAGCAATCAGCGGTTGCTGAGGAAATCAGCCGTAATGTGATTAACATCAACGATATTGCCCGCGATGTGAGTGAAGGCGCAGCGCACACCAACGCTTCGAGCCAAGAGCTTGCGAACTTAGCAGAAGAGCTGCAACGTCAGGTGAGTAGCTTTAAGATTTA
>CANRHT010000012.1 GCA_947630465.1 uncultured Pseudomonadaceae bacterium | reverse complement strand
AAATCAGGCATATCAATTAATCACAGTCCTTGGGAGTGTGAAAGATAGCAGCCTTCGCTGGGCTGCGCAGCGTCTTTACGCTCAATTTACTTTTTTACTGAGCTTATTTCTAACCCGTAATATAGACCTCTAGTAACCCGCAAATCATTTACCGATGCAAAACAGCACGCTACACAACTGATCTGTAGATCAACAAATACTCAAGCACACTATTATGTTGAACTGCGCAATGGCAAGGGCTCACAACACTGCACACTATGATCAAGCACAATACTGCGCACACAATTGCGCCCGCTGTCTTTTGCGCGATACAACTGGGTATCCGCTTGCTTCACTAATTGGTGTTGATTACAGCTTGCACCTTGCAAGGTCGCCACCCCCACGCTAACAGTGATCGCACGTGGCAGCACATCAGCGCATTGTGCATGCAAAACCATCACGGCCTTACGCAGTTGCTCAGCAACATTAACCGCACCGTCGCTGTCTGTTTCTGGCAACAGGCAAACAAACTCTTCACCACCGTAGCGCGCCACCAAGTCAGTACTGCGCACCATCATAGCGGTTAATACTTCAGCTATTTTCTGCAAATACACATCACCGACTGCGTGGCCATAATCATCATTAATGTGCTTAAAAAAGTCAATATCCACCATTAATACCGATAAAGGCTCAGCAGAGCGTTGATGCCGGCTAAATTCAATATTAAAGCGCTCATCAAAGTCACGCCGATTCGATAACCCTGTTAGCACATCAGTGCGGCTTAAATGCTCTAGGCGTCGATTGGCTTCTTGCAATGCTTCATGCTGGCGCACAATACGTTGATGACTGCGCACCAATTCCGCTGCAATGCGCTGATGCGAGCGATAGGCCCGATACACGATAATCAGCACGGCAGCACCCAGCAAGAGCACCAGCCACAAGAGTTTCTGTTGGTTTTGCTGCTCAATATATTTACTGATTAAGCGCTGCTCACCGTTTTCATGCTGACGTACTGAGCGACTGCTATCAATAGCAGCGATATAGCGATTAAATATGTCAACCAGGCGTGTATTGTCAGTGCTGTTTTGAAATAAGAAACCATAAGCACGCGGATAATCATACAACGTATAAATATCTTCTAAATCAAACAACTCTAAACGATAGCGATCTTGCGCAAATACACTCTGATTGAATACAGCTATATCAATGTCATTCGCTCGTAGCGCTTCATACAGCGTATTGCCATCATTAAAAGCATAGGTCTTTAATTGTGGCACCAGTGACTGCACATAGGGCACCGCTGCCGCCTTCTCAATAACCCCCACTCGATACTGCTTAAGCTGCTCGGGACTGCTGATCTGTATCTGCTCAGCCTTGCGTGTAATAAGCGCATAGAAGCCTTCGTAGTACGTATCAGTAAAGAGGCCAAGTTTTGCCCGCTCGGGGTTATAGCTGACTGGAATCAGTGTATCGAACTGCCCCTGCTCAAACTCTTCAATTAATTTATCAACATACAGCCCCTCATCCACCACGAAGTGATAGGACAAACCTATATGCTCAGCAATAAAGCGAAAGACATCGACACTGATACCTTGAAAACTCTCAGTTTGCGCATCGTAAAACGACACGGGAGGAATATGCTGATAAGGACTGACTTGCAGCGTAGGAAGCGCTTGCACAAAAGCGCGTTCTTCAGCGCTGATCTCAACGGGATAACGCAAGCTGATAACTGGAGCAGTCGATTGTTGCCCAGCACAAACAGACCCAATACACAGCGCACTTATTGCAAGCGCGAACTGTAAAGCTATAACACGATAAATCTGACTCATACATCGCATCTCTAAGCTGTGATAGTACGCATTTATGCTTTCACTACTACAACTTATACGGGTATGCGCAGGTTAAAACAACATTAAAATGCCACTATTTCAACATCAGGGTACAGCACAGTAAAACCATGCTGCACCCACAACAACTTAGGCCAATACGGCTAAAGCGCTGTCGTAATCCGGCTCATTGGCAATTTCTGCAACCAGCTCGCTGTAAAGTACTTTATCGTTTTCATCCAACACGATCACCGCACGTGCACCTAAGCCTGCTAAAGGGCCTTCAGCGATATCAACACCGTACACCTGGAAAAAATCAGGGTCGCGCATGGTTGATAATGTCAGCACGCGATCCAAACCCTCGGCGCCACAAAAACGTGCATGGGCAAACGGCAAGTCAGCAGAGATACACAGCACTCGGGTATTTTTCAAACCGGCTGCTTTTTCATTGAAACGGCGCACTGAAGTCGCACAGGTTGGCGTATCAATACTTGGGAAAATATTCAGCACTTTACGCAAGCCCGACAAGCTCGACAGACTGACATCATCCAAGGTGGTATTCACTAAGCTAAACGCAGGTGCTTGCTCATCTTGCGCTGGAAAATGACCATCCACACGCACTGGCGTACCTTTAAAAGTTACAGTTGTCATACATACTTCCTTTACATAATTAAGAACAGATCAATCAGATGCTGCATAGGTTTTATTCTACGCGCAATAGCCTTGATTACGGTATCAATAGCATAACCAAGGCGCGTAATCTTCATGAGAAAAACGCTATCAGCACTGCACTTATAGGGTGATTTTAGTGCCCAGTAGCATTAAAAAGCCTGCCAACCAAGTCGGGTGTGCTGGCCAAGCGGGTGCACTGACGATATTACCTTCAAGGTGCGCACCCGTCATATCCAGCTCCACATAGTGACCGCCGGCCATTTCTACATCAGGGCCGCAAGCAGGATAAGCCGCGCATTCACGATCATCCAAAATACCCGCAGCAGCTAACAATTGCGGACCATGACAGACAGCGGCAATCGGCTTACTGGCCTGATCAAAGGCCTGAATCAACTCCAGCACAGTCGCGTTTAAACGCAGGTATTCAGGCGAACGTCCACCAGGTACCACTAAGCCGTCGTAATCCTCGGCTTTAACGTCGTCAAAATCAAAATTCAGCACAAAGTTGTGACCCGGCTTTTCGCTGTAGGTTTGATCGCCTTCAAAGTCATGAATCGCAGTACGCACAAACTCACCGACTTTTTTACCCGGACACACCGCATGCACCGTATGACCTACCATTTGCAGTGCTTGAAACGGCACCATGACTTCGTAATCTTCTACGTAATCACCAACCAACATCAGAATTTTTTTAGCGGCCATGATCTGCTCCTCAGTGTGTGTATGTTGCGGCGCATGATACACGCAAAATATGATCTGGAAATGAGGTAGCGCGTTTACTTATTAAATCGAGGCTACAGAAACAGCTCGTTATTTGCGGCTGCTTTTGCCTTGAAATCAGTACAGTCCCAGCTTACAAATGAACTCGGCGGCTACCAAGTTTTTTCACGTGTACCGTTAACACACATCTGCACTTCATCATCAATCAAGCCATTGGGCTTAATACAGTCTTTTACAGAACGTACAACACGTTTGGTTTGAACATCTCGCTTAAGCTGCTGCTGTTCTTTTGCTTGCTGCGCGCGCTGGCCTATCGTTGTCTGGCGTAACAAAGCATCAGAGAATTTATTGAGCTGATTGCCCAATACGTTTCCAACTGGTTTTGTAGCCTCAAAATAACTGTCATATATATTATTTTCAGACGATACGGACTCTTGCGCACATACGACGGCAGAGGAGACGAAGCAAGACACTAATAGTGTATTTAAAATTACAATCCTCATACTATTAGAACCCTAATTAGCGTGCATAATCTGTTGTATGGATTTGCTGATATATATACGCAAACCACTTTATATTTACAGCCTATGAGAGCAAGCAATTTTATGAGCTTCTAAAAAACCACTGATCATAGGCATTACCTAACTTGATTTACACTGTATTAATAACAATTTACTTGTTCACCAAATGGATTGTCATCACCGAGGCTGATTGAAGTAATTTTTAGCTTTTTAAGTTGCTCAGCTGTTTCTTCACCACCAAAAGCTGTAAATATTAAATTATAAGAACCTTCAGGGCCGCTTAACACGACATATTCAGCTATTTTTCCGTTGCCCCAGCCCTCATGATAACAACCTTGTGTTATTTTCTGAGCAACATCGTTAATGCTTTCTTTGTTCAAATAAATTTTTACACCGTCAGTAGATAAGTAATCTGTAGTGGCCTCGCCAGAAATACTTGCATTACTTAAGCCATACTCATCAAAATTTGCAGCGAGTCGATTACCATTAGCAAGCGTCCATGCGACAAAGTACTTATTCTCCTCATCAGGAATGCCGAGTTTGCTTTCCAAAAACCGCTGTGACTTACCAACAGATACCTCTACCCCATTAGCTGAGATAAAATCCTCAGCTAATGCCATAGAAAAACCTGCCATAAGTCCTAACGATACTATAACTTTTAATACTCTCATTGAAATATCCTTTTAAAATTCAATTGATTATTTTAGCTTAGCAGCACAGTTAAAATATAATATTATGCAACCCTTTATGGGACCTGACATAGAGTTATTTTGCTTAACGATTCAACTGGTGTCGAGCTGTTGAGCTGATCGCTTCAATAATGTTCTTGGAACTTGCCAAACCGCATAACTCATTTAAGAATGCTGTTTCTTCAGCGTAATCATCATCAGTCACAATAGTCCACCAGTAACGGTTTGCCGCATCCCAGCGATAACCCCGTTGTTTAACCACCTCACGATCGTTATAGCCAACACCCTTAGCGATAATCTTAAAACTGTTTTTCTGTGCATTGGTTAACAGCTCTGGAAGTGCAGCCGGCACGCTTTCAAATAGCTGCACCATGGCCAAGCAATCTGTTGCAGCACGGTGCCCCTCATAAAAGTAACCGTTTTTCAGCAGCAAATATTCAAGCTTTGCGCTCTCAAAACCATGCATCGACCAGTTAATATCTTTAACGCTGCAAGCCCAAACTTTGCTCGCCATTGCGGGAAAGCGAATATCAAAGAAGGCACGATCAAACTGCGCGTTATGTGCGATCAACACACTGGAACTGTTAACGATACGCGCTATATGAGCATCATCAATGCGCTTACCCGCCACCATTGCGTTAGTAATACCCGTAACACCGGTAATCAGCTCACTGATTGTTTGCTTAGGGCATTCCAGCTGGCTGGTGATTTCGATGATTTGCGTGATCTTCTGCAGACTTGGACTGTAAGCGACCTGCACCAAGCCAATTTCAATAACCTCATCGCTACCTGCGGCAAAGCCTGTGGTTTCAAAATCAAGCAAAGCTAAAACAATTTCATCCCCTGCAGCCTCGCGCAGCTTGATTGGAAAACTATCGTCAGCAGAGAAAGGGATTTGCTCTAAAAGACGAAAGCCGGATGGATTGGCTTGGATTTCAGCAAAACGATTGGTGTCAAACATAAAACGCCTCTCTTCAATTTTGCCGCTAGATTAACAATAAAAGCTGTTTATATCCACAGTACCTAGCAAGCCTGATAAAAACTTTAGCCAGCAAGCTCTAAGGCATTTTAGTCATCAGCCACTGCTGCAGTTAACGCTAGTAGAGATAAACCTGCACATTAGAAATCAATCGAATCGGAGAGCAGCATGTTTACCTGGGCTGAACAAGCGTGATGATTTAAATCGGCTATTTTAGCAACGCTAATAATATCTGGCCTTATCCATCATCGGTTTTATTAGCCTGTTGATGACAACACTTATAGCAACATTGGCGACGCGGACAGCGCGCAGGCGACTCTACATTTGTGGGCGTTATAAACAAAAAAGCAAAAAAAAGGGCTAGCTTTCGCTAACCCTTAAAAATTTGGTGGCTACACCGGGATTTGAACCTGGGACATCAGCATTATGAATGCTGCGCTCTAACCAACTGAGCTATGTAGCCTTGGATGGCGCGCATTATTCGCCCTTTCCAGGTTTCTGTCAAGCGCTTTATCACCAAACCACTCAAATAAGCTGATTAAGGCTTAAACCGCCACCTTTACCACACGCTTCTGGTGCTGATAGATCAGTCCAATCAAGCAGACTATAGCGGTGCCAATACCAATTGCATTGCTGTATTGGATCGGGAAGTTCAGACCAATGCTCGCTGTGGAAATATAGGACACACTAATGGCTGTACCAATAATCGCCGGAATACTCACAATCCAGTGGAAGGTGCCGCGATCAAACAGGTACTTCGTCGCCAGCCACAAGACACTGGTCGACAGCAGCATGTTCGAGAACGCGAAGTAGCGCCAAATCAGTGAGAAATCCAAGAAGGTCATCAGATAACCAATACCCAGCAGCGGTACCGATAAAAACAAACGGTGCTTCATGGTTTGCGAGATATTAAACGCATCCATGATGGTTAAGCGCAGTGAGCGGAATGCTGTATCACCTGAAGTAATTGGGAAGATAGCTACAGCTAAAATCGCCATCACACCACCTAAGACACCCAAATAGCTGGTGGCAATATGATTGACGACTAAACCTGGACCACCTTGGTCGAGCATAGCTTTCAGGCCTTCATAACCTTCAGGGAATGCAGCAATACCTGCCATTGCCCACACACAAGCCACAATGCCTTCACACATCATTGCGCCGTAAAACACTGGACGCGCATATTTCTCATTGGTTAAACAACGCGCAATCATCGGCGACTGTGTCGAGTGGAAACCACTGATGGCACCACAGGTAATGGTTACAAACAGTAGCGGCCAAACAGGTAACCCACCTGGGTTAGGCTCTAACAAACCATGATCGTGGCTATCGTGAAAGTACGAGAAAATATCGTTCACTTCAGCCAAGTGCGGCGCATTAAATAACAACGCCACAGCAATCGACACTGTCATCACAATCATCAATGCACCAAATAACGGGTAGAGCTTGGTAATGATTTTATCAATCGGCATTAATGTCGCGAAGAAGTAGTAGCCTAAGATCAACAGCACCCAAAAGGTATTGCCGCCTAAGAACGTGCCTTCAAAGAATGACAGATTACTGAGCAAGCCCGCTGGGCTCATGATGAAAACCACACCCACAAAAAACAGCAACATGCAGGTAAATAACAGCATAAAGCCTTTAAAAACGATGTTGTAATACTTACCCGCAATCTCAGGCAAGCTCTTACCATCCTCTTTCAAACTCATTACACCGGAAAAGTAATCATGTACGGCGCCGCCTAACACGTTACCAATCACGATCCAGACTAAAGCTATCGGGCCGTATAATGCGCCCAAGATCGGACCAAAAATCGGACCAACACCCGCAATATTAAGAAACTGAATTAAAAACGCACGCACCGGGTGAATGGCAACATAGTCGACACCATCACCCAAGCGCTGCTGAGGTGTTTTTGCCGTGGGATCAATCCCTGCCTGTTTCTCAACAAAGGGACCGTAGAGGACATAGCCGAGTATCAGCAACGTCAGACTTACAAAGAAAATAAGCATATGAGGCACTCCAAATTATCTTAGGTGCTTAACCCAGCCAATCACGCCGAGTTAAAGCATGTAATAGCACGACCATGAGCGTGGCAATGTCCCTGCTTTCAACCTCATCTAAAACATTCCGTGTTTTCACCCTGAGCCATGTTTGACGCAAAGCATGTTACATAATGTGTCCAAGCTTCAAGCCTTTATTAACAAGATGACTGATAATTAAGCTTTTTATAGCCTTTATGACTAAAAACCAACCTATTTAGTGCGGTTTTAGGTTGTTTAGCGCTAGTTAATCGTGCTGAGCACAGTCTAAAAGTATTTTTAACCGCTAAGCATAGGCTGTAAAACAGTTTTAATAGATCTCAGTCATCACTTCATCGACTAAATTGTGTACCTGCGCGTTGGAGCGTCCGTAGCTGACAATCACCACCTGCAGATCAGCATGCCGATAAAGTAGCAACGCGCGCCGGATCGCACTTAAAATCCACACCTCAGGATTACCAAAAGCGCCACCACCCAGTAGGGTTAAAAACACTTGGTTGTTGCCCGTCGTCTGTGCATTTTGCAATGCTGCAGCTAAAGTCGCTTCATAGGCTGCATCCAGCACCAACTGTGCAAACTCTGCCCACTGCTGACTTGGGTAGGATGAGTAAGCAATCGGCAATGCACTGCAAAACGCTTGGCTTACGCAATGCGGACTGTTACCCAATGTGACTTGAGTATTGAGTTGCAAACCAATACGCAGCAGCCCTCGCCATTGTTCTTTTTCTTCTAGGCTAGCGCTGCGTAATAACTGTGCAATCTCAGCCAAGCCCTCTTCATTAGGCAGCACATAACCATTGCGCATCTGCCATAGCTCTTGATCTTGATTGCCCAACGCATCGCCTAAGTCAGAGATACAGTCGATTTGTTGGCTGGCGCTTTGCCCCAACCGGCCATTAAGCTCAATGAAAACTCTCGCAGCACAGTGCGCGCAGCGTAAATAAGCATTAGACTCAGGTACGGTTACTTCAAAGCAATAGATAAAATGGGATGTGCTGAGCAATGATTGATTTCAGCAAAAAGCGTTTTTTGGTCGTGGATGACTTTTCTGAGTTTCGCAGCTCAATTCGAGGCATCTTGCGCCTGCTGGGCGTGCAGCACATTGATACGGCTGCCAATGGCAATGATGTTTTAGATCTGTGTCGGCGTAATCGCTACGATGTCATTCTGCACGACTACAATTTAGGGGACGGTTTAAACGGTCAACAAGTCCTTGAGCAATTGCATGCCGAGAAACTGCTGTCTGCACACTGCATCTTTATTATGGTGACCGCAGAAAACACCCAAGCCATGGTACTGGCAGCGCTAGAGTGCGAGCCGGATGATTACCTGACCAAGCCTTTCAACAAAGTCACCTTGCAGACACGCCTTGAGCGTTTAATCCGTCGCAAACAGGTGTTAGCACCGGTCCTTAAAGCCCTCGAAGCCAACAGCCCACAAGCGGTCTTACAAGCCTGCCAAGCCATCGAACAAAAAGAGCCACGCCATGCTGTGCTCTGTCACCGGCATATGGCCGATGCGCTTTATACATTAGGGCGTTACTTGGAGCTTGAAGGCTTTCTTGAGCAGCAAGCGCGCAGCCGCCCTACAGGCTGGAATCTACAGGCTCTTGCGCACTTATGGCTGAAGCAAGGTCGTTTAGACCAAGTGACACGTTTACTCACCGCAGCCGTGCGCCAGCTGCCGATGATGCCTGAACTGCGCGATATGCAGGCGCAGCTCAATGCGCTCAATAATGATGTGCCGGCAATGCTCGATGCTCTGCAACAGGCGGTGAACTTGTCGCCCAACACCTTACGCCGTCAGGTCAATCTTGCCAGTCAAGCCTGGTGCAATGCAGACTTGCCAACGGCTCAACATGCGCTGCGTCAATGCTGGGAAGTCAGCCGTTACTCAGCCACCTTTGATCCTGAATTACTGTGGCAGCTGGCTTCCATGCTCAGTCAGGCCAGCAGCAATAATAGGCTGCCAGAAGAAGCGCAACAATGGCTGACCATTATTGAAAAAAACTACCGGCAAGCAGCGCCTATTCAAGCGGCGGCTGCACTATTGCGCTGTGAAGAACGTCGCCGTAAGGGCACTGCAACATCAACCGATGACCTGCAAGCACTCAGCGCTACTCTACAAGAACACAGTCAGCACTATGCAGCCATCACCCTGCTGCAACTGGGCGACTGGTTAGCTGCCAATGCTCAACTCAATGCTGCGCAACGTTTATGGCAGGATTGCGCTCACCGTCATGCTGGTGTGCCAGGCATTATCACGCAAATCAGCACGCGCCTGCCTGAACTGAACTTAGATGCACAGCAACAGGCTTTAAGCCTTAGCCAGCAAGCCACTGCACTGCACTTCAAAGAGCAAGGCGAGCAAGCCCAAGCCGTATTCGAGCAAGCACTGCAACTGGCGCCTGATGTGGTTGAGGTCAATATCGCCGCGGCCCGGCTATATCAAGACCAACTCAAACAGCAACTGCCCGGTGCAGTCGAGCGTTTGCAAGCCTGCCTGCAACGTATCGGTTATTTATCTAAAATTGATCCCAACTTTGTCGAACTTTTAGACCTGCAATCTTCTTTGGAGCTGAGTCCATGGTAAAACACATTGATTTCTCAACACTGATGGCCTCAACCGTCCACGATATGAAAAACGTGATTGCCGCCGTCAGCCAGGCCTATGAGAGTTTGCTCGCCGAAATGCCCAAGGAGCTACAACGCTCGCCTCAAGCACGCTTAATTGAGCAAGAAGCTTTACGCTTAGACGCCATGCTTATGCAATTACTCGGACTTTATAAACTCGAACACGGCCAACTGCTGCTGCAACAAGTGTATTGCCGTATCGATGAGTTATTTGAAGATTTGCACAACCGCCACCGTGAATTACTGGCCTACCGCAATATTACTCTAGACATAGAACTCGATGATCCTGATTTGGAAGGCTACTTAGATGTCAGCCTCATCGGCACAGTACTCGATAACGCTCTAGGCAACGCGCTCAATTACTGCAAAAAAACCATACGCCTCAGTGCGCAACGTGAAGACAACGGTATTTTACTCAGCATCAACGATGACGGCCCAGGCTACCCCGCCAGCTTACTGGGTGCCGTGCGCGAAAAAGAATCCAGCAGCATTGATCGCAACAGTGGCAGTACCGGCTTAGGCTTGTATTTTGCTGCCAGTATTATTGCCATGCACGATCAAGATGAACGTCCAGCACGCCTTGAGTTAACCAACCAAGGCCACTTACCCGGTGCTTGCATGACTATTTGGATTGGTTTACCCAGCTTATTTTAAGCTTGCTCAATCTTTGATGCTGCAAAGGGCGCAGTCGCCTTGACCACGCCCAACTCTATACAGATACTATACGCATACCAGACCAAAACTATACAAGGTGTGCGCATGACCACTTCTTCTGCAAAACTCTATTACGATGCTTCTTGTGGCTTTTGCAAAAAAGAAATCGAGCACTTACGCCCGCGCTTAGAGCCGCAGGTGCAGTTAATTGATATCAGCGCACCGACCTTTCAAACGCCCGATGGCTATACTTTAGAAGACTTGCTCACGCGCATTCACTTCTTTGATGGCCAGCGCATGCAAGTGGGCTTCAATGCAACTTTAGGCTACTGGCGTGTAGCGGGCATGAAGAAAACAGTTGCACTATTGGGTTTGCCGGGCGTGCGTCATATGGGTAACCTCACTTATAACATCTGGGCTAAATGGCGACGACGCAACTCAAGTACGTGCCAGCTGCCTTGAGCAGTCTTGCACCTACACCCTATACGTGACCTTGGATGCAGTTGCACTCTTAAGACAATACAATGCACTTTTGATGGTAGCCTTACAGCACAACGAAGTGCGCCCAACAGCAACAGAGCACTGCGAACGCCATCAGGCCTGAGCGCGTTGTTAAAGCGGTCTTACTTAAAAAGGATCATCACTATGTCCACCCCTACCCCATACCAACCTCCTCACATTTGGACTTGGGATGCTGAAAGCGGCGGCCAATGGGCCAGTATTAACCGCCCAATCGCTGGCGCAACCCATGACGCGGAACTGCCACGCGGCAGCCACCCTTTGCAAATTTATTCACTGGGCACGCCCAACGGGCAAAAAGTCACCATTATGGCCGAGGAATTACTGGCACTTGGGGTGAGCGGCGCTGAATATGATGCGCACCTGATTCTAATCGGTGAAGGTCAGCAGTTTTCTTCAGGCTTTGTTGAGGTCAATCCCAACTCGAAAATACCGGCATTATTTGATCTAGAAACCGGCTGCCGTGTGTTTGAAAGTGGTGCGATTTTATTGTATTTGGCAGAAAAGTTTGGCCATTTCCTACCTAAAGACCTCACCGCACGCACTGAAACCTTAAACTGGCTGTTCTGGCTGCAAGGCTCTGCACCTTATTTAGGTGGCGGCTTTGGGCATTTTTATGCTTATGCGCCAGAAAAATTTGAATATGCCATCGACCGCTTCACCATGGAAGCCAAACGCCAACTCGATGTACTGGATCGTCATCTGGCTGAGCACCGCTATTTAGGTGGTGATGAATACTCTATCGCGGATATCGCAACCTGGCCGTGGTACGGCAACTTGGTGTTGGGCGAGTTATATGATGCTGCACAGTTTTTACAGGTTGACACCTATACCCACCTGCAGCGTTGGGCGAAGGACATTCAGCAACGCCCAGCTGTGCAGCGCGGTCGCAAAGTGAACCGCACTTGGGGTGAGTTGAGTGATCAATTGCATGAGCGCCATGCTGCTACAGACTTTGAGCTGAAAACACAGGACAAACTGAGCGCTGAAGTAGAATAAACCGCTGCTTGCCACTAGAGTTATCCGCTTTACATTGCCCGCTTTATCAAGCGCTAAATAAGCGAATAAAGGCCACACATCAATTGAAACTGTTCAATCAATGTGTGGCCTTTTAAATGGGGTGTCTTAAATGTAGTGTCATGCGTAAAGCATTAAAATCAACGGGTAGATGAATGCAACTCCAGGGCAAGCGTTAAGCACGCTGGCCCTGTTGTATAGCTGCAACGGCTCAATTATTTACAACGGCTTACGCCCACTGATCACGCGCAGCAGTACAATCACAACTGCAACAACCAGTAAAATATGGATAAACCCTCCCACGGTATAGGATGACACCAATCCTAAAACCCAGAGGACTAACAGTACTAATGCAATGGTATATAACATAGTCTAAATCCTTCTGTTGATCGCCATAACTGCCTGATTCCACACTCTATACTTGAGGCTGCTCATTTAAGAGCAACCTCAAGCGGTGGCGCGAGTTACAACTTGCTGTGGAACTCAGCAATCTCTTCTTCAGCCTTCTCTTTGGTCAAGCCGTAACGCTCTTGCAATTTACCGGCTAAATACTCGCTATGGCCTTCAGCCACATCAAGATCATCGTCAGTCAGTTTGCCCCAACGGACTTTGACTTGGCCTTTGAGTTGCTTCCATTTGCCTGCAAAAATATCATTATTCATACATCACCTTTAGCTAGAAAAATGTCACTACAGTACAACTTAAGATATTAACGACCGACTTTTAAACCGTCAGCAGCAACACCGTGTACACCTTTGATAGCTTCGGCTTTACTGATTGCCAGCTCACGCTCAGCATCAGTGGTAACCGCACCCGTCAGTGAAACAACGCCATCGACGGTTTCAACGTGGATATCTAAACCGCTAATATGAGTATTACTCAGGAACTCTGACTTCACTTTGCTCGTGATCCAGCTGTCTGAAACAACTTCTTGGATTTCGTCTACTTTTTCATTGGCTACTGCATGTGTTAATGGCATGCCCAATAGAGCCGTTAAAATAACTAGACCTGTGTATTTACGTGTGGATATTTTCATAATTATGACCTCGTAAATGACTTTGCAAATGACCTTGCACATGTAAAAAGCTACAGAGAACTTTCTATTCATGCACACTCAGTGGAGGCCTCTAACTTCTGATAGCTCATAAAGGGTGACCAACGGTAAGCTGCAAAATTGATCGTTTTGCACTATTTGTATGCATCTTCTGCCTATTCGGGCGCAAATAGTGCTATCGATGAAATTTAGTCGTCTAGATTCCCCAACTCAGTTCTAAATTAAGGTAATGTTCACTCGTTAAACGAGCAGGTGCAATGCCCTGTAGCGACGCGCTCAGACGGGGTGCAGATCGGTTTATATAAGGAATTTACAGTTGTTTTCTTCACTCACTTTTCAGAAGCGCTTGCTGACTACCGTTATTTTGTCCGGTAGCTTTTTCTTATTATTTGGTCTGTTGTATACCTTAGACCATCGCAATAAACTCGCCGAAAAAACCATGCACGAGCGCAGTCAATCGCAGTTGGTGGTCTTAAATGAACGCATTAAATCGAAAGAAGAGTTTGGTTTAGGCTTGGCGGTAATGCTTGCGAGCAATCCATTGATTCAAGAGTACTTGGTGACAGATGCGCGTAACGATGCTCAAGATTTAATCAGCAATATCATTAAAGACTACACCGAGACCACCAATTACCGTGGTTTAAAAATACAGTTGCATACTGCACAAGGTCACTCATGGCTGCGCAGTTGGGATCCAGAAAAATTCGGTGACGATTTACGCTTTCGCCCCAGTATTCAAAAAATCATGCGCGAGCAAACTCCTTTTGCCACATCCACTGAAACGGGATTGGTCGGCTTTGCCATCCGTGGTGTTGCTCCTATTTTTATCAATGGCAGCTATATTGGGAGTGTAGAAGTACTGCAAGGTGTGGGCAGTGTCAGTCGTGATTTCGAAGCCGACGCACAGGTCTACATCATGCTGCTCAATAAAAGCATCGCAAAAGACTCACCTGTTATAGCCAAAAACCAAACCATCGCCAACTACTTGTTACCCAATGATACTTGGTTCAATCAACGCGCCATTGATTTTGCTAAGTCATTGAACTTAAACGAATTAGATCTACAGGAAGGCTTATCCCGCACACAATTAAATGAGCAATGGTTTGCCACGCAAACGCCCGTCGTCAATTTAAAGGGCGAACTGATCGGCGTACATATCATTGGCGAACCAGCGCAAATCATTGGCAAAAAAGTCGACGCGGCGTTAAGCGCAGCATGGATCTTTATGCTGATACTGGCACTCCTAGTGCTCGGCATGGGCGGTATGGTGGCCTGGCAAGTGCAGCGAGGAATTGTCGGCCCTATTACCAGTTTCCAACAACAACTGGGCGTTATTACCGAAACGTTGGACATCAGTAAACGTTTAAGCACCCAAGATCGCGGCAGCTTAGGAGCCTTAGCCACGCAGACCAATAGTTTGCTGGCGCATTTAGAAACCGCTATTCGCGGAGTGCACAGCGGCTCGGATCAAATCAGCACGACGGCACAAAAACTAGCTTTAACGGCTGGCTTAGTCACTCATACACCGGGCACTCGTGGTCAAGCCAGTCAGTCAATGGCTGCTGCCGTTGAACAAATGTCCTCCTCTGTGGCTGAAATCACCTCAACCATGGAAGAGCTATCGGCCTCATCGACACAAATTGCTGACTACTCGCACGCGGTGGTGAGTGTCGCGAATCAGACTCTGGATAGCAGTAAAAAAGGTGCTGACACCATGCACAGCCTGCAAATCAGCATGGCGGATATTCATCAAGACAGCACCACCAGTCTAGAAGAAATTTTGCAACTGGGTCATCAATCCAAGGCGATCAGTCAAGTGATGGATTTGATTAACAACCTTGCCGAACAAACCAAATTGATCGCATTTAACGCCGCGCTAGAAGCCTCTAGTGCTGGAGAATCAGGCAAGCGTTTTTCTGTTGTTGCCAGTGAAATCCGTCGCCTAGCTGACAGCGTGACGGACTCCACTTTTGAAATCGAAGAGCATATCCAAGCCGTACAAGACTCAATTAATCGCTTAGTGATCACTTCAGAAAAAGGCGCCACTTCGATTCAAAAAGGTATGCAACTCAGCTCAGAAACAGCACACGAACTGAATTTGCTGGTGGATGCTGCCGGCAAAACCAGTGATGCGGCCAAGCAAATATCCTTATCTACGCAGCAGCAAAAAAAGGCCAGTAGCCAAGTGGTGATTGCCTTGCACGACATTACCAGCGCCAGCAGCCTCAACGCGCGTTCGGTGCGTGAAATCAGTGATATCAGCGAAGAAATGCTCAAGGTGTCCGATCAATTGCATAATCTGGTCAATGAGTTCCGCGTGGATAACAGCTAATAAGAGGCTGACTTCTCGCACACAGCGAGTGTGGCGGCTATCGATAAAATATAGCCAGCCACACCGTTTCCACATCAGGATCTGTCCAAGCCACTTTATGGCGTGTATGTGCAGCAATATTTAGATAGCTACCACCGTGTAAATGAATAGGCGCGTGCTCTGCAAACTCGATGACTGCCGCGCCTTTAAGCACCAGCACCCATTCATGCTCATCTTGATCGTACCAACCCGTTGCCGGCGACACCTGCCCCTTAGAGACGATGCGCTCGATACGCAGGTTTTCACCGCTGAGAAGAGTTTCAAATAACTCGCTACTGATCTCAACTGGGATATGCTCAAAAATATTATTCATCGATGACGTCATACTCGGTTCTCTGACTGCAGCTATTTAAGGTTTAATCCTTCCATCATGATCATGTCTAAAGCAGCGCCATCAGCTCACTCACAAGCGACAGCACTGTCAACCTCAGTATTAACTATAGAAACACTAGCGCCCAGTAAACAGCGGATCGCGTTTTTCCACAAAAGCCTCAACCGCTTCAGCATGATCTTCGGTGTGATGCGCCAGCGCTTGATAGGCGGCTGAAAGCTCCAACAGAGAATCCAAACGCATATGCTGGCCTTCACGCAGTAAGCGCTTACACATACGCAAAGCATGCCCTGGGTTCTTGGCGATCCGCTGCGCCATCTCTAACGCTTTCGCTTCAAGCTCGTCTGCAGAACACAATTGCTCAACTAAACCCCATTCCAGCGCTTGCTCGGCGTTAATTGCATCACCGGTAAACGCCATGATACTGGCCTTAGGAATACCAATAATACGCGGCAACAACCAAGCACCGCCGTCACCAGGAATAATGCCTAGCTTGACAAAACTCTCCGCAAACACGGCTTGAGTACTGGCCAGACGAATATCGCACATGCATGCCAAATCCAAACCTGCACCAATCGCTGGCCCATTGATTGCAGCAACAATAGGAATATCCAACTCATACAGCGCCAGAGGAATACGCTGAATGCCCGTGCGGTAGTTATCACGCAGCTCATAGGGTGAGCCGGTAAAAATACCTTCACGGTTTTGCATATCCTTTATATTACCGCCTGAACAAAAGGCACTACCATTACCAGTGAGCACCACGGCTTTCACGCTATGGTCTTGGCGCAAGTCAGCGCATAAGTCGACAAACTCTTGAAACTGCTCAGGTTTAGTTAAAGCATTGCGGGTTTCTGGACTGTTCATCCGCACCAGTAAGACTGCGCCTTGGCGCTCAATTTGGAGAAAAGTACTCATCAAATATCCTTATTCAGCTCGCAGCTGAAGTTGCGTCGATTTATAGTTTTTAGTTAGCGTCAACACAAATCACTATTACTGCATCCTTGGCAAGATGCAAGAACCTTGATGAGCACGACAACCAATGACGCAAAAGTCTTTTTAACTGAATTGTCTGCTGTATAGCTCGGTGTTTGCTGATCAGTCAACCCTTCGCTAGCAACTATAAAAACGCTTACCCAGTCTCATCAGGCATAAATATAAAACAGATATTCCTGACCATTTTTAACTGGCTCTTGAGCAAAGCTATAACCGTGCGCAAGGGCTTCTTCAGGCACATTACGAAAAGAGCCTGGGCAGTCGGTGATCACTTGTAACAGCTCACCTTTGCTCATGCCTTCAAGTGCTTCAAGGGTATAAATCACCGGATAAGGGCAGGATTCGCCGCGCAAATCGAGGGTAAAGTTAGCTTCGTGTGGTACTTGCATCTTATTTCACGCCTTTGTTTAATTCAAATTGACGATGATAGTTTTTTTCACGGTAGAGGGTTAAAGCATAAAGCACAGCCAGCATCAGCAAGGTGCTCACAATCGCAGCCACAGGGCCGATGGTCGTCAATAGATTGATTTTTGCACCACTGGCAACCAAAGCATTATAAATACCCCAATGATCCCACGCATAGGCCAGCACAGTTGCACCAATAATATTGCCGGCAAACACCGGTAAAAATAGCAACTGCCCCTCCATCAACCGATACATCATGCCGGTTTCACAGCCCGATGCCATCACAATACCCAACCCAAATAACACACCACCCACTACTGTGCTCAAGGCCGCAATTTGCGTAACCGGCGTTAAGTCGTAAACCGAGATAACAATTAACGTTAAAACCGAACTGCCCGCCATACCAATAATAATCGCCTTGGCCATCAAGCTGCGCCCGACGAGAAACAGATCGCGAAAGGCTGCAGTAAAGCAGATTTGCCCGCGCTCAATCAAAATACCAAACGCCAGACCAAATAACGCCCCAAAACCCAGCAGTTGTTGGCCACTGGCAAATAAATAGATCAACAATCCAGCGTAAACAATGGCCAGCAACGCGCCCATATAAGGCTGAATTATCCGCTTGCTCACCTTAGACGGCTGCGCCGCACCCCGCACTAAAGAAGGCTTGCCTTTCCACCACCGCGTTCGCGTCAGTTTCGCACCAAAAAATGTACCTAAACCTGTCGCAACAATAAAAATCCACGAGTGAAAAGAAAACTGCGGCACACCGGTAAAAAACGCCGCCAAGTTACAGCCCATGGCTAAACGCGCACCAAAACCCGCAATCACCCCGCCAACAAACCCTTGCACATAACGCCGTTTTTGCTGTGGCAGGCGGATTTTAAAACTGTTGCTGAGCAGCACCATCATCAGCGCCCCCGCAAACATTCCCCAAACAATCCAACCATCAGCGCGCTGCCAAGTAGAACCATCCAGTTTCACCAACTGGTAATACTGCCAAGTCGACACATCCACAGCTAGCAGCTGCAACAGATCACCACCTAAACGCGTAAACTCTCCCGTCACCGCCCACACCGTTGCCGTCAAACCAAAATACAACGCACTGAGCACACCCGCACTGAGCAGCACGATATAAGGGTTCCAATGGCGCTGGAATACAGTGTGGATCATTGATTTCATCTGGTATTAACCTTGGTTTGAGGTGGCGGGATGATTGCAGGGTTTGAAAACATAGCTTGAGCCTGAAGCCATGATTCAGGCTCAAGCATAGACTGCCGCGCACTATACAGAACTGCGTATTAGAGCGTGCGGTGGATTTAAAGTATTTATAAAAATATACGCTTACACATCGCAATGATGAGCTGGGCTATAGGTTTGGCTATTGAATAACGGGAGATTCAAGGTTTTATTTATTGCTCTAGGCTTGTGCAAGCGCAACTAGCACAACCCTAAAGACACTCAAATATGAGTAAAGCCTGCGTTTATAACTATAAATACTCATATTCAAGATTTTATCAGCACGTCTTAAATCACTTTCCTACTCGCTCAACAACTGAATCAGACCGCGCACGTGAAATGCTAACGCTACGCCCAATCACGGATCTTGCGCAACTCACAGCAATTAAAGGTATTGACCACGGGCGCCTAGCTGATATTAAGTTGGCGCCCGTGGTACTGCGGACATCAACTGAGACTAGCACCTGTTCTTTTTTGCATGTCTAGTTGCAATACTTGCAGCTCCCCATACTCTCTCAGATGTTTAAAGATATAAGGGTATACCGTCGCTCCTCGGTGGCGTACATGCCAAACGTCCAGTGAGCCCCAGAACCAATCAGGTACCTGATCAAGGTCAGTTTCGGCATGGTAAATATGATTGAAGTTTTCTTGTCCGCGCTGGGCACCGCCCACACTGCCCGCAGCATATAAAGCATTGGCTCGATCAATCAAAACACCTGCAGTGACTGATAAAAGCCCGTTATCTTGATTTTGCAGGGACGCCTTTAAACGATAGCCATGCTCGGCTAAGTAATCGTAAAAGTGCTGATTGTCTTTACCTTGATAGCTGATGCCCTTAAGCGCACTCACAGCGATGTTATCTGAGGTCATCAAGTTAATCTCAGATAAGCACGCAATCACAGCGCTACCAGGAAAAAATTTACAGTAGCCAGCCACCAACTCAGTTGGTATACCCGATGCGACGGTTTGCTCAACCTCTTTGATCAAACTATGCAACTCAGCCTCATCCGGTAAACACACAGCCTCAGTATCACTCAGCAACAAAAAGCTGCCCGTTTGCGGCCAAAAAACTAGGTTTGGTCTATTTTTACCGGTAAAAAAGCGTTTACGCTGTTCTGAATTTAGACTGATGTGTATGTCTTCAACAACCTGCTCAGGCACCACACCGAACTCAAGGCGCTGATTCTGTACTTTGCAATACACAACACACCAACTCTCACCTTTACTGTCCAGCTGAACTTGGGTCATAAACCAAGCATCTTCTGGCAATACAGGATAATCATAGATAAGCCTGCACTGCTGAACTTCGAGTTTAATCAGCAGCTCTTTTACTACGACTTCAACAGTATGACGCGCATGACCCGTAGCATCTAAGCGCTCAGGATAACAGGATTGAATCACCGCTTGCGGATACTGCGCTCGCGCAACCTTGTAAGGATCAGCCTCGCCTTTTTTATAACTGTCCTTGTCGCTGACAAGCTGGATATTAAGTCCATCCGGACTTATATCCGCCGCCAGCACAGGCTCTATTCCTAAGATTAATAGCTGTACCCGCAGTCGCTCCGCAGCTTCAAGATCCCGACTGTGATTGACTATATATATGGGAAACTGCTGCACCAAGTTGTGCAGCTGCACGTAACTACGAGCAACTTCTAGTGCGCGAATATGCTTATGCTCATCGAACTCAATAGACTTAAGCTTGATCTTAAAATCATCACCATAAGCACGA
>CANRHT010000011.1 GCA_947630465.1 uncultured Pseudomonadaceae bacterium | reverse complement strand
GTCAGCCACTAAACGCACAGTTAGTTTAAAACCAACCCAGACTCTAACTCAATTAGACGCGTACTGCAGACCAATGCTGTGCTTCGGTGGTACCGCAACCCGCGCTATACAGCACGCACAAGTAGCTATTCAGCGCTAAAAAAAAGGGACGCCGATTAGGCATCCCTTTTCATAGCGCAGGTGCAGACTAAGCGTTTGGCTTGGTCTCGTCCTGCTCGGCAGCAGGAGCGCTATCGTTTTGCGATGCTGGCTCCTGTTTCTCTGCTGTTGGGTGCGACACAGTCTCAACAGGCGCAGGCGTCTCTGGCGCTGCATCTACTGGAGCGGGTGCGTCTACTGCTGGTGTTTCTTCTGCTGCTTGCGCCGCCTGTGCTTCACGTGCGGCACGCTCTAAACGACGACGCTCACGCGGATCATTTGATGCGCGACCCACTGGGCGTACAGGCTGCGCAGGCGCTGCAGGTTCTGCGTCAACGGCAACGGGCTCTGCTTTCACAGTTTCAGGCGCCACGGCTTGGTCTTTAGCTGATGCCTGTTTTACATCATGCGTAGCCGGCACATCTGGCTTAGCCGTATCAGTTGCTGCAACAGCTTCAACTGCAGTATCTACCACTGCGATTTCAACAGCCTTAGCCTGATGGACAACCGGAGCAACATCAGCCACTGGTACTGCAGCTGTCGCCTTTGGCTCAACCGCATCAGCAACCGCAGCCACTGGCGTGGGCTCAGAGATCTGCAATAACGGCTGATCAGCTGAGAGCGATACCGCTTGCGCCGGATCAACCACATCAACCACACCGCGTGCAGCAACAGGTGCGGCATCTACCGCTTGCTCTGCCACGGCAACCTCTTCAGCTGCACGCTCGGTCATGTCTGGCTTAGCTGTCGCAACAGCTGATTCTGCCGCAACCACTGGTGCTTGCATTGACGAATCAGAGTCGGTTTCAGTGTTCTGGTTAGACTCTTCAGTGATGTCATTACCATCCACATCTGTCTGCTGACGCTCACGACGATTACTGCGACGGCGCTGACCACGCGAACGACGACGCGGACGCTCTTCAGCATTATTGTTATCGTCTTGCTGATCGTTCTGCTCTTGTAGGTTCAGCTCCTGATCATCGTTATCGCTTTCGATGTCTTCAGCGCTGCGTGGATGCGGTGCACGTTCTTGACGCTCAGGACGAATGGGACGCTCGTCATTGCTGCGCGTATCACGCGGCGTACGCACGGCTGCATCAGACTTATCATCAGTTGTAGCAGCTGCATCTTGTGTTGGCGCTGCACGGTTGCTACGCAATTCTGGCGTCTCACGCGCAGGACGTAACTCACGCGTCGGACGCTCATTGCGCTCGCCACGGTCTGCACGTTCAGTGCGTGCTGGACGCTCTTCACGTGGAGCACGCTCACGGCGATTGTCTGTGTTGTTATCACGCTCTTGACGCGGCGCTGTATCGCGCTGACTGTCGCGCGCACCATTATCACGCTGATTGCTATTGCGCTCAGCCGTATTGTTATCGCGTGCGTTGTTATCACGCGCGCTGTTGTCACGTGTATTGTCGCGCGCTGGACGCTCTTCATCGCGGTTATTGCGTGTGTTATCACGACGGCGATTTTGCGTGCTTTGACGGTCATTACGACGTTCATTGTTACGTGTATTGCTTGGACGCGGCGCGGCTTCAGTCTTAGCAACGGGCTCAGCCGGTGCTTGCTCGCTGGCAAACAAACCGACCAGTGATTTAACTAATCCTTTAAACAAGCTCGGTTGCGCTTTAGTTACAACAGGCGCTACAGCTGTGTTTTTCTGGCTTGGCGCAGGTGGTGCAACACGCTCAGCACTGCTGGTTTTTACCGCAGCTTCTTCACGTACCAAAGAGCGCATCGCCGTCACAGGCTGTGTTTCTTCAGTGTCTTCTGGCGCCATCTCATAGCTGGACTGACCCGATAACGCTTCTGGGCTGTCATCACGCAGGCGAATCACTTCAAAGTGAGGTGTTTCTAAATGATCGTCCGGCAGAATAAAGATACGTACACGTGTGCGCAGTTCAATTTTAGTAATAGCGTTACGTTTTTCGTTCAGCAAGAAAGCCGCCACTTGGAAAGGCACACGTGCGCGCACTTCTGCAGTACGGTCTTTCAGGGCTTCTTCTTCGATTAAGCGCAGAATAGCCAGCGATAATGATTCAACGTCACGGATAATACCTTGACCATTACAACGCGGGCACACCACACCACTGCTTTCTCCTAAAGAAGGACGCAGACGCTGGCGGGACATTTCTAGCAAACCGAAGCGCGAAATACGCCCCACTTGCACACGGGCACGGTCAGCCTCAAGGCACTCACGCATACGCTCTTCAACTGCACGCTGATTTTTTGCTGGCGTCATGTCGATAAAGTCGATCACGATCAAACCACCAATGTCACGCAAACGCAGTTGGCGAGCGATTTCCTCAGCCGCTTCCAGGTTGGTTTGCAATGCGGTTTCTTCGATATCACTGCCTTTAGTCGCACGTGCCGAGTTGATATCAATAGATACCAAGGCTTCGGTTGGGTCGATCACTAAAGCACCGCCAGAAGGCAGCTTCACTTCACGCTGGAAAGCGGTTTCAATCTGGCTTTCGATTTGGAAGCGGTTAAACAAAGGCACGCTGTCTTGATACAGCTTAATTTTATTAGCGTACTGCGGCATCACTTGGCGGATAAAGCTCAAGGCTTCCTCTTGCGCTTCAACGCTATCAATCAGCACTTCGCCGATATCTTGACGCAAATAGTCGCGAATAGCGCGGATAATCACGTTACTTTCCTGATAAATCAAGAAAGGTGCGCTACGGCCATCAGCTGCTTCTTTAACGGCAGTCCACAACTGTACAAGGTAGTCCAGATCCCACTGCAACTCTTGGCTGCTGCGGCCTAAACCAGCGGTACGCACAATCAAACCCATGTCTGCAGGAGCATTCAGGGCATTCAAAGCTTCGCGTAACTCGTTGCGCTCTTCACCTTCAATGCGACGAGAAATACCGCCGGCACGTGGGTTATTTGGCATCAGTACCATGTAACGACCAGCTAAGCTGATAAAGGTCGTCAGGGCTGCGCCTTTATTACCGCGCTCTTCTTTTTCGACTTGGACAATAACTTCTTGGCCTTCAGTCAGCACGTCACGAATATTAACGCGACCGGTGCTTTCGCCAGTTTTCTTGAAGTATTCGCGGGAGATTTCTTTCAGCGGCAAAAAGCCGTGACGATCAGAACCAAAGTCAACAAAGGCTGCTTCTAGGCTCGGCTCAACACGGGTAATGCGGCCTTTATAGATGTTGGATTTCTTTTGTTCGCGGGCACCTGACTCGATATCGAGGTCAAAGAGACGTTGTCCGTCTACCAGTGCAACACGCAACTCTTCGGGCTGAGTTGCGTTAATAAGCATTCTTTTCATGGTTTACCAATACATTCCGGGTTCACGGATCACTGATTGGCACGCTCGACATTCAGGGTCGATGTGGGGTCGCGCAGTTAAATAATCTAACCGTGTCTAGCGCACAGAGGTCATAAGCCGGTGGCGCGACTGCGTCTCCATAGGGCTGCCATGTAACTTTAAGACAGCGCATGTGTTGCAGGAGGAGGAATCAGGAATTGGCCGCGGACGTGATGAAACGTCTGAATCAAAGCATAGCGTTACGCAGGTCAATCAACTGTGCATCTCCACCCTACACGTTTCCCTTGGTGAGTCGGGTGCCGCTCGTTGTGTTCGTGAGCGGGTTTATAAAAATGCAAACGCGGTTGTGCGTTTGCGGATTATGTTTCTATACAGTTTTGGCTAAGGCGTGTAGTGCTTAGCGAGGTGTCTGCGACCTGTAAAAATTATCTCACCAGACGCTGGGCTGACGTTTTGTTTTAATTTATTTTAGCGTGAGCTTGAATCTGTCTGCTTTTGGCAGCAGGCGGAATATAGCAGTGTATCGGGATTTCTTCAATGAATATGTATGCGATACCCGCAGCGCTTGAGCCGCCATTTTTAAGCATGCAATTGCGCTACAGTCACGGCGCACACCCAGATAAAACCTGTATTTGTGTGCGCCGAACACGGACTTTTAGCGCAACTGTGGACCATTAAAGCCCGCTAAAATAGCAATACGCTCTGCAACACTGGCGCCAAACTTTTTCGCGAAACGATCAAATGGCGAATCTTGCACAGTAAAATCAACCAGCTTTTTTTCGCCAACAATATCACGTGCCACATAACTGCTATTGCCCAGCGCATCAATCAGGCCTAACTCCAGCGCCTGCTCACCCGACCAGATCAAACCTGAGAACAACTCTGGATGCTCTGCGTCTTTTAAGCGCGCGCCACGACCCTCTTTCACACTGGCAATAAATTGTTTATGTGTGGTTTGTAAAACCTGCTGCCAAAACTCAGTTTCTTCAGCATTTTGCGGCTGAAAAGGATCTAAGAAGGCTTTGTGCGCGCCCGACGTATATAAACGACGATCTACACCCAACTTTTCCATCGTACCGACAAAACCAAATCCGGCTGCCGTCACCCCAATTGAGCCGACTAAGCTGGATTTATCGGCATAAATCTCATCGGCAGCACTGGCAATATAGTAAGCTCCTGAAGCGCCTAAATCGCTGATCACTGCATACACTTTAATATCGGTATGCAAAGCGCGTAGACGGCGTATTTCATCGTAAATGTAGCCTGACTGCACCGGACTACCGCCTGGGCTATTGATGCGCAGGACGATGCCTTTAGTGTTTTCATCTTCAAAAGCGGCGCGCAGTGCACTGACAATATTATCGGCGCTGGCACTTTCTTGATCGGCAATCATGCCACGCACTTCAATCAAGGCCGTATGCGAGCCTGTGCTGACGCCTTTGCTGCTACTGAGCAAGGGCGAGAACAATGCCAATGCACCAAATAAATATACAAAGGTCAGGATTTTAAAAAATATGCCCCAGCGACGTGAGCGGCGTTGTTCGGTGGCGCTGGCTAATACTGCTTTTTCGAGCAGTTTCCAGGTTTTGTTATCGACGTTGGTGTCACTCATAGCAAGTGTCCTTGAGCAAGGTATTGGGCTGCTGCTGCAGCCAAGAAGTCAGTTGAGAAAAATCATCCACGGCTAAAACTGGGTTTTCCCGCTGTAATACGCTGAGCGGCTGCGCGCCATAACTCACCGCAATTCCAGCAACACTGGCATTATTTGCCATACGCAAATCAAAGGGCGAATCACCCACCATAATCGCCTGCTGTGGCGTGGCCGCGCAGTGTTGCAGTATTTCGTGCAGCATTAAAGGATCAGGCTTACTCAGTGTTTCATCCGCGCAGCGCGTGATATCAAAGTAGTCGAGCATGTTATGGCCACTGAGCACCCGGTGCAAACCGCGACGACTTTTACCTGTAGCAACGGCAAGCTGATAACCCGCGTGGCGATAATGATCTAAAGCATCCCGCACACCGGGATAAAAAGCCGAGGGCTCAGTTTCTAGACTGATGTAGTAATCACTGTAACTGCGGATCAAGCGCTGCTTTAACTCAGCATCATCAATCTGCGGATAAAGCACATCAAAGGCTTGTGGCAAAGCCAAGCCGATAATCGCACGTATGGCGTCATCGCTACAGCGCGGTATCTGACAGGTATCAGCGGCCACATGCACAGCTTCGACAATGCGCATAATTGAATCAACCAAAGTGCCATCCCAATCAAAAATCAACAGCTTTAGCTTATCCAACCCGATCTCCTTAACCTTTAAAATTGAGTGTACAGCCTAGGTACTTACGACACGCAAGGGCGCAAAATAACGCGCAAATCCAATGGTGTCACATATATAAACGAGCTGATTTTATGCGCATCTTAAGTAACAAGCTGCTCAATCACCGCTTGCCACTGCTCGTCGGGCTCGGCATGCACAGCCAAGACTTCACCGTCCGGCAAAGTAAATCTGAGATCGCAGGCGTGTAAAAATAGACGCTTACCACCTAACTCACGTATCTCTTTACTGAAGTCTTCATCGCCGTATTTAGTGTCACCGGCAATCGCATGCCCGGCATAGAGTGCATGCACGCGAATCTGATGGGTGCGCCCCGTAATAGGGCTGGCTTCAACCATGGTGGCAAATTCACCAAAACGGCGCACCACTTTAAATAAGGTCAGTGCTTCTTTGCCTTCCGGATTCACTTCCACCATACGCTCACCCGAGCGCACATTACTTTTTTGCAGCGGCGCATCCACTTGTTTACGGGTGGATGGCCAACGACCACGCACCAATGCCACATAACGCTTATCCACGCCATCGCCGCGCAAGGCTTCGTGCAGATGGCGCAGCATGCTGCGCTTTTTGGCAATCATCAGCAAACCCGAGGTATCGCGATCAAGTCGATGCACCAGTTCAATTTCTTTGCACAACGGACGCATTTGGCGAAAGGCTTCAATCACACCATAATTCAGACCGCTGCCGCCATGCACAGCGATACCGGCGGGTTTATTCAGCACAATCAAGCCTTTATCTTCATACACAATCGCTGCTTCTAAACGCTCGAGCAAGCCTTTGGCTAAAGGCGCTGGTTCATCCGCTTGCGTCATGCGCATGGGCGGCACACGTACAATATCGCCTTCTTTAATGCGGTAATCGGGTTTAATTCGACCTTTATTGACCCGCACTTCGCCTTTGCGCAAAATGCGATAAATCATGGTCTTGGGAACGCCTTTTAATCGCGCCAGCAAAAAATTATCAATGCGCTGACCTTCTAAACCTGCAGACACTTCAAGCAATTGCACGCCCGTCGGGGCCTGGGAATCCATCTTCGTCATACACCTTAACGCCTAAAAATAGCACTATCACTGCTGTCACTGCGCTGCAATCATTGTTACCGACAGCAGCGGCACAGCAGTTTAAATTTTACTCAGATTGAATACCCATGTGCTGTAAAGCACTGACGACTTCAGCCAGCGGCAAACCCACTACAGCACTATAGCTACCGGAAATAGCCGTAACAAACACACCGCCTTTGCTTTGGATACCATAACCACCGGCTTTATCTTGTTGCTCGCCCGTGCGCCAGTACCAATCAATGTCTTTGCTGGTGATCGAACGGAAAAACACTGTGGTATTCACCCGCTGCACACGAATATCTTTAGCCGTTTTAATCGCAAAAGCCGTCATCACCACATGCGAGCGTCCAGACAAGGCGCGCAGCATTTGCCCGGCTTGCTCTTGAGAGCTGGGTTTACCCAGTATGTCATCCTCAAGCACAACAATGGTATCCGCCGCCAGCACAATGGCGTGCTCATCACTGTGCACAGCTTTAAAGCCAGCCTCAGCTTTTTCTTTTGCTAAGCGCTCAACATAGGCTGTAGGCAATTCATTACTGCGCTTACTTTCATCGATAGCGATATCGAGTACTTGAAAGTCGATATCAACTTGCGCTAATAACTCTCGGCGTCTGGGCGAGGTGGAGGCGAGATACAGCGTCATACGTGGTTAAACCTGTGGTTGAGTCGATAAAATATAATACGTGAAACGAGCAAAAACGCACTCTAACAAGGCATTCTTAGGCCAATATACCGCTTAAGTCGCATTCGCATGACACGAACTTACCAGCGGCATCGCTCACGCAGTCATACCAGCCGAGCACTGCACTCTCACCCGAAGCGGCACTTTAGAGCGCACCGCCTTCGAGTGACTGGCAGCTGACAGCACTACTCGCTGAGTAAGTCAGCCGGCACGTTACCGCCATTTTCCGCAATACGCGCCAGCACTGTTTTATGCAACCACATATTCATCTGTGCTGAATCAGCCATCAACTCTGCCGGGCAACTCAATTCGCCCGCTAGCGCTTTACGCGCAGCAAAGCTGCTATCGATATCCAGCAATTTCAGCAGGTCAACAATTGAAGTGCGCCAGTTTAGTTTTTGCGCGTTCGCTGCGGCACGCTCTTCTAACTGGGCGACCACATCAACCACAGCAATGGCTGCAGCATCTGTTGGCGCAGTCTCAACCGCTGCACTTGGTGCTGCCGGATTTTCAGTAGCTGCCTCAGCACTGCCAATCCCTAACTTACTCAGAATAGAATTGAAAAAACCCATGGTGATTCTCCTGTATGGTTTTATTGAGTCTATATCCACGCTGAAAACGACTATACACTTGCTCTCCAGCGCAACACTGTGAGTATAGACAGCTTTAGCTGTGACATAAATATTTAAATCCATTGGAGCCTGCTATGCAACGTGTCGTGATCTTGGTTGATGTACAAAATATTTATCACACCGTGCGCCAAGGCTTTGCGACGGGCTTTGATTACAATCAGTTCTGGCGCGAGGTCAGCGCAGGTCGCGAAGTCGTCAAAGCCATTGCTTACGCCACTGAACGCGGTGATGAAAAACAACGGCAATTTCAAAATATTCTGCGTGCGATTGGCTTTGAAGTGAAACTCAAACCTTATGTCGAGCGCAGTGATGGCAGTCGTAAAGGCGACTGGGATGTGGGTATTGCTATCGATGCGATGCAATACGCCAGTTTAGCCGACACTGTGATCTTGGCTTCTGGAGATGGTGATTTTGCCATTTTACTGGAGCGCCTGCATGAGCTTTATCAGGTGCGCACAGAAGTATTTGGCGTAGCGGACTACACCGCTTTTGCCTTGATTCGCGCGGCCACGCAGTTTCATCCTATCCAAGGTTCTTTATTACTGCGACGCTGATAGCTGTTTACTTAAATTGCTCAAGAAGAACCGGCAACTTTGTCGTGTACGTCGCGATTTAAGGAACATTTTGCTGTTAAGATCGCTCTATAGTTACCAACCACTCCTTGTCAGCATAAAACAAGGAGCAGTGTTGCTTATTAAAAACAATTGCATGAGGCCTATTATGCGTAAGTCATTGTTAAAACCTGTTGTCGCCAGCACCCTCAGCGCTCTACTGATTTTAGAGTTATCCGGTTGCGGCACCATTATTTACCCAGAACGCCGCGGTCAATCGAGCGCACGCATTGATCCTGGCGTCGTAATTATGGACGGCATCGGTTTGCTGTTTTGGGTGATTCCGGGGCTCGTAGCTTTTGCGGTCGACTTTGCCACAGGCGCAATTTACTTGCCCTCAGGCCGTTATGCGATTGCCCCTGACGCCTTACAACGCAGCATTCAAGAAAACGGTGAGATTGATACCGCGCAATTGCAAAAAATCATTGAAGAGCAAACCGGTAAAAGCATTCCGTTTAACCACCCCAATTTAGAGCAGCAACCCAGCTCCCCTGCACTACTGAGCCAGCTGAATATTGTACCCAGCGCTTAAGCATATAACCACGCACCACAACGAAAATGCACAACGCGTTGCATGCGTGTTGAGGTGCGGAGTACCAGCTTAAGTACGCGCGATCGCTAAAACCTGCAACGCACCACTGAACGCTTGCTGACGCAGACCTTGTTGCTGCAGCGTATTGTGCAACAGCAACTCACGCAAAGGATCGCTACCGGGTAACTGCTGAGCAAAAGCGCTGACGCTGGCCGCTAAATCAATTTGCTTGGCATCTTGTGAAATAGCATTGGCACGCGCCAGCAACAACTCGCGCATCGGCAACATGATATGTGTGTAGCCGCCATTCACAGCAAAATTGAGCCCGGCACTGTCATAGTCTCCAAAATAAATCAGCGGTTTAGCGCTGGCCAGCCACGCTTCGCGTAAGGCTTTACAGCCTTTGCTTTCATCACCATCACCGCGATACACCACTAAGGCATTTAATGCGCGCTCCGGCAGCTGATAACGCTGAGGATGCAGGGCAAAATACTCATAAAAAACATCACGGTTTTCCACAATTAATAAATCGCTAAATTCATGCAACTGTAAGGTGCGCCAGTCGATATCCATCACCCACTGACTCGGTGCTTGCGTCACCCACTCGGGGAAATAGGCACCGCAATTGGCTTGCGCCATCAGCACTCGATACTGCATCGGTGTATCACCGGCGGTCTTATGCTCACCGTCACCGCTGTCACTTTGCGTGATGCGATTGGTGTTGGCTAAATCAACCTGCAAACTGGTTAAGTTTAACTCGCTTAAAGTGCGTTCAATACGCTGCAGCACCTGAATATCAAACAATACAGTTCTAGCAGTAAACCACCCTTGCGTATCAACATCATGGCGCTCACACCAGCTCTGCAACTGCTGCATTGTGTCTTGCTGCGCGGGGCGTGTAACCTGCTGCTCTTGCTTCAGCTTAAGTTCAATATTGGCTAGAACCTGACGCACGCGCGGTGACAAATCTAAACTCATCGTAAAACTCCCTCGCTGAGCAATTGCAGTTCAACGTCTTCAATCAACCAGACTTGATTAAAAGGCCCTGCCTCGTGCTCGCAGTAATGCAAATGAAAGGCTGACTTTTCACTACGCGCCAACCCTTGGTATTCAGCAATCACTTGATAGACCCAAATTTCCGGATCCCAGTTCAATTCTGCTTGCGCCAAATACGCCAAAGCACTTTGGTTGCGTTGCTGGTCGAGCACTTTCAGGTAAAAGGTTTCCACATCCTCATGCAACGCTTGGCGCTGCGCGACCACTGTTGCATCTTCTTGGTCAGCCAAAGTTTGCAGGCTGCTCGACGCTGGAGCTTCACGCATGGTCCGCGCCGGGAGTTGCGTCAGCAGTTGCTGCATCGTCTGAATATCGCGCTGGCGATCCAGAGTAATGGCTACAGCGGGCTGCAGACTGGCGGCTTGATTGAGTAAATCCACCACTTGACTGCGCTGCGCATAATTGCTCGGCTGATAGTTGGGTTGTTGCTGAAAAAAGTTCAGCATACCGCGCACCAACATATTACGTGCTTGTTGCTGGCGAAAGCGCGTCATCAGCTCATTTAGGCGGTTTTGCACTTCGCGCAGACTACTGAAATGGCCACTGACTTGATGCTGCAACTGGCGCACTAAAATATGACGTAAACCACCGTTATTACCAGCAAAGTCAATCAACTCTTTAAAGTTAATCAGCTCCAGACCGTTGAGCCAGCGCAGCACTTCGCTGTGCGCTTTCTCGTTTTCTTCAATTTTTTCTTGCACGCTACCGACAAAGGCAAAGTCGGTATTGAGACGATTCCACAGACTATCAATACCGGTACCAATACGGCTGTTTAAATCATCCACTTCTTGGCTGAGTTGCGCTTGTAAAATAGCGCTGTATTGATAATCCGCTTGCTGCTCCGCGCCATAGATTTTGTTCACTAGCGTGCGAATATTAGTTAAAAACCCACCAATATCAGCATTCACTTTACGGCGTTTTTCGTCAGCCAGCAGTTGCACAATCAAATCACGCACCGGGTCTGTCATCTGCAAACCCGAGGCTTCATCGTTGCGCCTTAAGATATTGGCATCTAACAGCTGATTAATAGCGCGACCACCTAAACGCCCTTCATCAATGGGCACTTGATAGTAACTTTGCATCAACACTTCACTGTGTTTGCCCAATAGTTTTAAGCGCTCAACCCCCAGCTTAACCCCTTCGCTACGGTACTCAAGATCACTCATGCCAGCAGATCCTGTTGGCTGGGCGGCAACTCTTCGTCGATGTGAATATTTTCTTCTTCACGGATAAAACGGGTTAAATCAATTAAGTAATCGATTTTGCCTGTGACTAAATAATGGTGGCGGTCTTTATGCGGCTGATACACATAGCCATGCCCGCGCAAACGCTCAAACACTTGCTTGAGTTGCCCAGCCACATCTTCACTTTGCGATTGAAAAAAACGTGTTTGCGCCAGCGCCTGCAGTTGCTCACGCAAGCTGGGGTTGTTTTCAATTCGTGCCGCCATTTCATGACGATTTAAAAAGTCACCTGCGCTGAGCACCTGCTCATGCCCCAAGGTATCTTGCGCCAACTGCAAGAGCTTAAGCATCGGAATTAAGCTATCGAGAGTGTCTTTAAACTGTTGAGCTAACTGCTCACGCAGCGCTGGGTTAAGTTCGCGCCATGCTAAAAACCATACCGTGCCTTCGGGGTTTGTAGCCAAACGGCGGTTGAGCGGGCGTAAATACGCATCAAAAGCCGCACGCGTGTCTTCTTGACTGAGATGGCGAAACGCTTCGCTGTCACTGACTTCGCAAACAAAAGCACCGGCCAATAAGTGCTCCAATACGTGGCTGTGCTGCATCATCATGGCGTCATCTCCTCGCGGTGCTGTTGTAGGCGTTGACTTAAGCGGCTGACTTTTGGCTCAATGCGCTTGAGCTTGCTGTATGCACCCTTATGCGACTCTTTTTCAATTAAATAGCGGTGTTTAAACAAGGTCAACACATCCGATTCTGGATTCGGGAAAGCACCAACAATGCAGATATTGTTGTTATCACAAGCCTTAAACAACTTCTCAACGTTGTGATAGGCCAAGGTGCCGATCTCATCAATGGGCCAATGCAAGATCACCTGTGACTTACCGCGCAGCAAACGGGTAAAGGCCAGCAGGTATTTGCACAGAATCAAATACGCCATACCGTGACTGGAGGACTCCAGCAGCTGGCGATCGTTACGAATAATCAAGTCAGTGCCGCCCTCATTAAGGCGCAATTCCAGACGCAGCAAACTTTCAAAGGAGAACTGCTGATCTTGACGTAACAAGTCAGCGACATCACTTAAGGTATCTAAATAGTTATCGTTAGGCAGTTGTTCATCGTTTTGCCTCCACTCGTGATAGAGCTTATTAAAGCGCTTCAGCGGCGGCCAAAAGCCTAATTCATCAATAGTGGATTGAATCCGCACTTCGGATTTACTGATGCCTTCGAGGACAAACTCTTCAGTCACCTCTTCACTTAAGCGGCGACTTTGCGTGCTGATACGTTGATTAAGGTCACTGAACACGGTGAAAAAGCCCTGCAACTCCGAGCCGTAATTGCGCCCTTGCGCCAGCAAACTTAACTGTAAATCCTGTAAAATCTGCAGCATATCTTGATACGCCGCTAAGCGTGCTTGCGGCGTTGGCGTTAAGCCCAGATCACGCTGCTGCAACTCCCACATATCAATAAAGTCCAGTGCGGCATCTTTTAACAGCTCACGCTCAAAGGCCTGCATGCTGTTATTGAGGCGTACATCAAGCTGCTGTTTTTCCAGTAGTGCACTGCGCGCGCGTTCAATACGCTCAACACAGTCACCGCTATTGTGCTCAGTGCTGACTTGTTGGCTAGGAATCGGAAACTGCTCCAACTGTTTCAATAATGCCAACACTTGCACGCGTAACTGCGCCAGTTGTTCCAATTCTTTTTCGTAGCCGGCAATCACCTGTTTCGCGGCTTGTTTTTGCGTCGCAAACTGTTGCTTTTCGGCGGCTAATTGCTCATTGAGCTCAAGATTTTGCTGCTTGAGTAAGCGCTCTTGTGCCAGCAATTCAGGTTTGCGCTGCTGCCAGTCCACCCGCATAAAGGTGCGGTAAGCATCCAACTCATCTTTACGCTCTTCTGCCTGCTGCACCTGCTGGCGAATGCTTTTAAGGCGCTGCTCGATGTCTTTGAGCTTCTCCGGATCAATGCCCTGCTCGCGCAACTCCTGCTCCAGTGCGCTTTGTAATTCCTGCACTTGCTGCTCGGTTTCACGGCGCTTGGCGCTGAGGTTATGCTCGTGCTGTTCAATCTGCTCACGCAGGACTTGCAGCGCCTGCTGCCAATCGGCTTGGTACTCCAGCAGCATGGCATTAAAGGCACTGTCGCGTTCTTGCAAAGCGCTTTTCTGTTGCGCTTTGAGGCTTTCTAACTGGGTTTGCAACTGTTGCTGCTGCTCTTGCAATGCCTGTTTGCGCTTTTGCTGCTCCTCTTGATAGCGCTCCACTAAACGTTGGCGTGCTTCACGGGCAAAGGTCAAGTCAGCATTGTAGCTGTCGCGTTTTTGCCGTGCTTGGGTGAGCACATCTTGCTGTTGTTGTGCGGCACTATTGAGGGCTTTTTGCTGCGTTTCCAGCTCAACAATCTGCTGTTCAATACGGCGCAGCTGCGCCAGCGCTTGCTCAATGGATGCCTCAAGTTTTTGTGCGTCCTGCGCATAAGCAGGCAGCTCAATAGCACTTAAATCGACACACACATTAAACAGCTGTGGCTCGCCATGGTCCGACTCAGTCACAACTAAACCCTGTGCATTCAAGGTCGGCGCTAAATCAGTGCGTTCAAGCAGTTCTTCACGAATCACTTTACCGATACTGTGTTGCCAACCGGGTAATTGCTCCTGTAAAAAATGCCGTAAACTGCCTGCCAGCGGTGCCTGCTGGAGTTTCAGCTGCTGGTAATACTGCTCGGCGCTGCGCAAAACTTTACGCTGCTGCTGAATCAATTCTAAATGCTGATCTTGCGCAACTTTACTCTGCTCATGGTCTTCACGTAGACGCTCAACGGTGTCGTTTTGCTGAGTCAGTTGCAGCTGAACTCCATCAATACGTGCTTGTTCGCTGTCTAAGTTTTGCTGCTCGGTGGCGCTTAATAGCGGTGCATTTAAGCGCGCTTTAACCTCAGCTTGCTGCTCAATCAGTTGCGTGCGCTGCTCTTGAAACTGTTCTTGCAGGGTTTGCCGTTGCTGTTGATGCTCATACTCAAGTTGACGTTGCTGCTCAGCCTGCTGCCCGCCTAGCAATTGCTCTTCACGGCGAATAATATGCTGCTGCTGACTGATTTTTTCCACAAACTCATTGAGCTGCTCGGACAACTCCAGCTTGCGTGACTCAAAACGCTGCCGCGAGCCACCTTCAGCTTCGCGCAGCAATTGCAGGTGCGTAGCCAGCTCATCACGCTTAGCTCGACGCTCGGGCAGTTGATTCACCGCATGCTCAAGCCCCTGCATATCGGCATCAATAAAAGCCGTGTGGCGCTGCTCAATATCATTCAAGTCAGCTTCAACTTTATTTAAGCGGCTGCTGGCAGCGCTGCGCTGATCATCTAAATCCTGACGCTGCTGTTCGTACTGCTGCTGCTGCAGACTTAATGCGCGCTGGGCTTGTTTGATGTGCGCATCTTGATCGGCGTGCTGTTGCTCCAACTGATTGGCGTCGCTGAGCAATAAAGGCTGTAATTGCCAGAGCGCCTGCTCAGTGGTATTTAGGGTTTCAACTTGACTGCTAAGGCTCAGGCTATCTTTTTTCAGACTGCTTAAACGCCGTGACTGGCGCACACGCTGCACCCAGTCACGCACCTGTGCCCCTTTAATACGGGTGGTGGGCAGCGCCACGCCTTCATCTTCAAAGATGGCGGCGAGCATGGTTTTTAGCGTATCCATTTTGCCTTCTTTGGCATGCACCGCCGATACCAGCTTTTCGATATGCCGTAAGCGATGCGGACTCTCCACCAAGCTGTAACGCAGTGCAACTTGGCGCAAGCGTGTAGATTCAGCGCGCGCGAGAGTGCCTGTCAGCAAGCTGAAATCATTTTGAATGATGCTGCGATACTCGTTGATCGTATCGATACGGTGCGAGCTGTGGATACCACGCTGACGTAAGCCGGCGCTAAATTCCTGATAGCTGTGTGCCTGATGTTCGGCATTTAAATACAGCTCAGCACTGTAAGGCGCATCAATAAAGCGATAACTGACGCCATCATCCTTTTTACGCGTCAACACAGCTTGGCAAAGGGTGCCGGTTTCACGGCGATACTCATAAATCAGATAAGAGTTGCTGTGTGGCAGGTAAAATTGATCAAACTTTTTCCGGGTTTTAGGGACCACTGTGTTCGGGCGTTCGCCATAAAAAACTGGGATCAAACGCTGCAGCGTGGTTTTACCGGAGGCGTTGGTGCCGCAAATATTAGTATGGCCGTCTAGGGCAAGTTCAATGATGCCTTGCAGGTGACCGTTGATCATAATGATGCGTAGCAGTTGGGGCATGGGCTTGGCATTAACTCCAATTTAAGTCAGCGCGCGGGCTGTGTCCAAGTATAAATTGGGGCTAAGAGTACAATAATTTACGGGCTTTGAGTGAGAGGGGCGTTAATGTTGAATGGTGAATTTTTAATGTTTAATTTAATGCTGGGGTGAAAACAGAGGGGGAGTATTGATTGAGAGGCGAGGAAGGAGGGAATGAGCGTGTTGCTGGGTAATATAAGCCCGCTGGATTGAAGCGGGCTTATCTGGGGGTTATTGAGCGACGAAAGTTGGCAGTTCGGCCAATTCAACGCTTTGTTCTTTGCGTGGTGCCATAATTAAGGCTTCGCCATCCACTACGACTTCGTCCTTTTGATTCACGACGCGAGTACCAATGCGTACGCGATACTTAGGTAATTTTTCGAGGATTTCTAATTGTACGGTCAGCGTATCATTGAGCTTAACCGGTAATTTGAACTCCATTTGTTGACCCAAGTAAATGGTGCCCGGTCCTGGTAATTCGCAAGCAACTGCAGCGCTGATTAATGCACCGCTGAACATACCGTGGGCGATACGCTCTTTAAACATAGTGCCTGCTGCATATTCTGCATCAAGGTGCACTGGGTTACGGTCACCCGACATACTGGCGAATAACATAATGTCATGCTCAGTCACTAATTTACTGAATGTGGCTTTTTGGCCCACTTCTAAGCTGTCGTATGGGGTGCAGGTACTCAAGGTCATTGTGTTTCTCCATGTGTATTACTAAGGGTCGGGGTGGTATGTATATCACGCTGATAGGCCAAGGCGGTATTGAGCCAGCGCACAATATCTGCAGTGACTTCAGCATGATTGGTTTCTTGCAGCACTTCGTGGCGTGCGCCGGGGTAAATACGCATATCGACCGCGCGGTTACCCGATTGACGCAAGGCGTTCGCCAGGTCAATTAAACGATGCCCATGATTAATCGGATCCGCATCGCCGCCAATAATTAACAAGGGTAAATCATTATCAATTTGCACCATATTGTGTACCGGGGTGACCTGTTTTAGGCCGCCAAGCAAATCCAGCCAAAGCTGCGTGGTGCAGGTAAAGCCGCACAAAGGATCGTTAATATAAGCATCCACTTGCTTACTGTCACGCGTTAACCAATCCCAAGGCGTACGCCGCGCTTTTACGGCGCGCCGATGCGGGTAAAAAACCAGTGCATCCAGCCAACGACTGCGCCCTTTAGCACCTAAACGCCAACGCTCAAAACGGGTTAACGTCATCGCCACTTGATAACGCAGCGATGTTTTAAAATAGTTGGAGCCTGATAAAATCGCACCTTGCATACTGCAACTGTGCTGCATCAAATAGGCAATGGCGATATAGCTGCCTAAGCTGTGACCCAATAAAAAAATTGGCGTTGTCGGATGTTGGTGGCGGATATGATGATTGAGGCAACTCAGATCGTTCACCACAGTATGCCAGCCGTGCTCATCAGCAAAGTAACCCAGTGTCCCATGCGCTGCGGTCTGCCCATGCCCGCGTAGATCGAGTGCAAACACGGATATGCCCTGCTCTGCCAACGCCACGGCAAAACGTGCATAACGCTGACTGTGTTCAGCCATGCCATGGGCAATCATCACAATAGCACTGGGCGACTCATCACTGGACCAGTGATTAACGTACAGCGGGACTGCATCATTGGCCGTTAACCAAAATGCTTGATGGCGCATGCTGGCGTCCTCCAAGGTGCGGGCATAGCACTATTGTAGTGCTAAACGCCACATTTAGGGAAAGTACAGCCACAGCGACAGACCAGAAAGAGACAGTAAATCAGAGCAAGATCACAAAGTGACCAGAAGACTCATCTTTGTACTAGTTTAGAATTTACAAAGCTGCTAATCTCAAAATCGTTTGCTACTGAATACAAAAAAGCCAAGCAAAACTAATAATTACAATCACGCCGTGAACTCAGTAGTTGACAAGCACCGACAATTCATTGAATTTGAACATAAAGCCGTATAACAGCTCAGCGGTCTTCAGTGCATACTGCATGACATATCCGTTTTAAGCGCTGAGCATTTAAGTGTTTTATGTAATCGAGTGTTTGTTAAACAGGTTCACCAGGCAGACATAAGCTGTTGCTTAGGAGTTGACTTGCATGAATGAAGACTTCTGGAAGGACAAATACCCTGAGGGTATTCCCACCGAAATCGATCCTGATCAGTACCCCAATATTCAAGCGGTACTGAAAGAGTCCTGCCAGCGCTTTGCTGACAAACCCGCCTTTACCAACTTAGGTAAAACGCTGACTTACGGTGAGCTGTATCGCATGTCCGGTGATTTCACCGCATGGATACAAAACTACACCGACCTGCAGCCCGGCGATCGTATTGCGATACAGCTGCCAAATTTGCTGCAATATCCAGTCGTAGTCTTTGGTGCGATTCGCGCAGGTCTTGTCATAGTCAATACCAACCCGCTTTACACCAAGCGCGAAATGGAGCATCAGTTCAACGATTCCGGCGCTAAGGCTTTAGTCTGTTTCGCTAACATGGGTCACTTAGCGGAAGCAGTGGTACCTAAAACAGGCATTAAAACGGTCATTATTACGCAAGTGGCTGATTTTTTACCGCCGTTAAAACGCGTGATGATCAACAGTTTTATCAAGTACATCAGAAAAATAGTCCCCGCATTTCATATTCCTAACGCACTGAAACTCAACGACATTTTAGTGTTGGGCAGTCACAAGGCCGCACGCAACGTCAGTCCTGATGGAAATGATTTAGCCATATTGCAATACACAGGCGGTACCACCGGCATCGCTAAAGGTGCAATGCTGACACACCGCAACTTGATCGCCAATATGCTGCAAGCTAAAAGCATGATGGCCTCAAACCTAGGTCGTGGTACCGAAACCATTGTGGCACCCTTACCGCTGTACCATATCTATGCCTTCACCTTTCATTGCATGGCCATGATGATGACCGGTAACAACAACTTGCTGATCACCAATCCGCGTGATTTACCCAGCATGATTAAAGACCTTAAAAAGAACTCATTCAGCGGTTTTGTTGGGCTGAACACGCTGTTTTCAGCACTGTGCAGCAATGCAGATTTTCGCAGCTTAGATTTTTCCAAGCTGAAAATGACCATTTCTGGCGGTATGGCATTACAGGTTGCAACGGCTGAGCGCTGGACACAAGTGACCGGCTCGCAAATCTGCGAAGGTTTTGGTATGACAGAAACCAGCCCCATTGCCACCGTAAACCCTATTCAAAATATTCAACTGGGCACCATTGGTATCCCCGTCGCCTCTACGCTCTGTAAAGTGATTGACGATGACGGCAACGAATTAGGCCTTGGCCAGCCAGGCGAGCTGTGCATTAAGGGGCCGCAAGTGATGAAGGGCTACTGGAACCAAGAGGAAGCGACCAAGAGCGTTCTCGACGAAGAGGGTTGGCTGCGCAGCGGTGATATCGCAGTGATTCAAGAAAACGGTTATATCCGTATCGTCGATCGCAAAAAGGATATGATTTTAGTGTCTGGCTTTAACGTCTTCCCCAATGAAATTGAGGACGTGTTAGCCACCTTGCCTGGCGTACTGCAGTCTGCAGCGATTGGCATTCCTGATGAAAAAAGCGGTGAAGCAATTAAAGTTTTTATTGTGGTACGCCCCGGTGAAAGCTTAACTAAAGAGCAAGTGACTAAACATATGCGCAGTAACTTGACCAGCTATAAAGTTGCACGGCAAATTGAGTTCCGCGATGAATTACCGACAACTAACGTGGGTAAAATTCTGCGCCGTGAATTGCGTGACGCGGAGCTGAAGAAAATAGCTGGCACAGCAGACTAGCCAAGCAAGCCAAAGCAACTCAGATGCTGACTGCATCAATACACGCGAGTTTCGGCTCGCGTTTTTTATACCTGCGATTTGACTCGACAATAAAAAACGCGCCATCAATGGTAACCCTAGAGGGTATCGATTGATGGCGCGCTGGGATTTTTTGTCGAAACTTAAGCTTTTACTGCAGTAACAGGTAACTCAGCTGGTTTGCGTGTCTCTGGTGTAGAGCGACGGAAATAACTAACTTGCTGTTGACCACTTAACCCACGAGGTACTTCTTCGATCTCACCGCCTTTCTTTAAAAACGCAGCGGTTTGCTCTGCAAGTGTGTCGCGTGATGTGACGGCTTCTTCGGGTTTTGCACGATTGCTGGAACCTTTAATACGCATGACGACCTATGACCTCCTCAAACGTTTAGGTTCTAAATAATATTACAAAACCGCATAAAAGTCAATCACATATAACTATAAGCTATAAAAGAAAGCGCTTATACAACTGCAGTATGAATACCTATTGCGGTGATAACACCATTCTCGCTTTGCAGACGCAACGACCCATCGACTGCCGCGTTGCTGCGCGACTCGCAGAGATCAAGCACAGCTCATTGCCAGCGTAGTGAAGCAAGTCACCCACACACTGCGCGATGATCAGACAAAGACTGCAGAAACAACAAAGCAGCCCTTAGGCTGCTTTGTTTTGAAACACTGGACGAATTAACGTGACAGTTTTTCTTTAATACGCGCTGCTTTACCAGACAGAGCACGTAAGTAGTACAGTTTC
>CANRHT010000010.1 GCA_947630465.1 uncultured Pseudomonadaceae bacterium | reverse complement strand
CGGCAGGGAAAAACAGTGAGAATTTTGCTGAGAAAGTTGCAGCAGAAAAAAGCACCGTCGCGGCCATGTCGGAAACAGTCAAGGCAGCACCGGACACCTTGCTCAATAATAAAGCCGTCACCCCAACCGATACCATTCGTGCCGATATGCAGCCGCGTCAAGAGTCGTTATTGGCTGCGCAGCAGGTTCGACAAGTTCCGGGAGCACCGATTGCCATGCAGCAGCCGGGCTGGACGCAGGAGGTGACTGATAAGGTGATGTGGATGTCAGCGCAAAATCTGAAATCAGCTGAAATCAAACTTGATCCTGCAGAACTGGGGCGTTTAGACATTAAAGTCGATATGAGCCAAGAGCAGACGCAAGTGACCTTTGCCAGTGCCAACGCTGGGGTACGTGATTCGCTGGAATCACAAATGTTCCGCTTGCGTGAACTGTTAGCCCAACAAGGCCTACAAAACGTCGACGTCAATGTGTCTGATCAATCTCAGCAACAGGCTGAAAGTCAGGCGCAAGCCTCGGCTCGCAGTGGCGGTAACGGTACGCAATCGGGTCAAAATGACGAGGATGTGCAGCAACAGATGACACCATTGCGTCAGCAAGAGGACGGGCGTTCAGGATTAGTTGATTATTATGCGTAATCAAGCAGGCACAGCCTGTATAGACTGCTAAACTGTTTGGCATGATTTTTAACGGGTGATAGCAACATGGCACAACAACCGGTAGCACCTGAGCAAGCAGGTGCCCCTAAAAAAAACAAGATGAAAGTCATTATTATTGCTGCTGTGGCACTGATCACAGCAGTCGGACTTTCTGTTGGTGGTACATGGTTCTTCTTGGGGCGTAATGCACCTGAAGTCGCGCCAGTTCAAGAAAACGTTGTCAATGTTAAGCAGCAAGCGATTTATGAAGAGTTGACGCCAGCGTTTGTCGTCAACTTTAAAAGCCAAGGTAAACCACGTTACTTACAGGTAAGCGTGGCGTTAATGGCACGTAATAAAGCGGATCTAGACCAGCTGAAAATTCATATGCCAACGCTGCGTAATCAGTTGGTGATGTTGTTTTCCAGTCAGGATTTTGATGAACTCAACACTCCTTTGGGTGTTGAACTGCTCAAGCAAAAAACCACTGTAGCCGTGCAAGAATTAGCGCTCATTGAAGTGGGTAAACCGGTCGTGGAACAGGTGCTCTTTACCAATGTTGTCATGCAGTAACACCTTGATAGGAACGACTTAAAATGGCCGTACAAGATTTACTTTCACAAGATGAAATTGATGCGCTATTACATGGTGTTGATGATGGTCTAGTGGACACTGACGACGATGCCGTACCGGGTTCGATTAAGCAGTATGACTTAACCAGCCAAGACCGTATTGTGCGTGGGCGCATGCCAACGTTGGAGATGATCAACGAACGTTTTGCCCGTTACACGCGTATCAGTATGTTTAACCTGTTGAGGCGCTCAGCGGATGTTTCGGTTGGCGGTGTGCAGGTGATGAAGTTTGGTGAGTATGTGCACTCGTTGTACGTACCTACCAGTTTGAATTTGGTTAAAATGAAGCCGCTGCGTGGTACAGCACTGTTTATCCTTGATTCACGTTTAGTATTTAAACTGGTGGATAACTTCTTCGGTGGCGATGGGCGTCATGCGAAAATTGAAGGCCGTGAGTTTACCCCAACTGAGTTGCGCGTCGTGCGCATGGTTTTAGAGCAGGCGTTTGTTGATTTAAAAGAAGCCTGGCACGCTATTTTGGATGTTGATTTTGAGTACATGAACTCAGAAGTGAACCCCGCTTTGGCCAACATTGTTAGCCCCAGTGAAGTCGTGGTGATCTCGACTTTCCATATTGAACTCGATGGTGGTGGTGGTGATTTGCATGTCACTCTGCCGTACTCAATGATTGAGCCGATTCGTGAAATGCTTGATGCCGGTTTTCAGTCGGATGTGGATGACCAAGACGAGCGTTGGAGCAAAGCGATTCGCGAAGATATTTTAGATGTGAAAGTGCCGCTGCGCTCCACTGTGGTGCGTCGCCAGCTGAAATTGCGTGATATTTTAAATATGCAGCCTGGTGATGTGATTCCTGTGGAAATGCCGGACACCATGCTACTGCGCGCCAATGGTGTACCAACCTTTAAGGTCAAGTTAGGGGCGAACCATGGCAACTTAGCTTTGCAAGTGATTGGTCCTGTACAAAAAAGCCGCTGATTTTAGTGCTACTGGGTAGTTGAGAAACGATTATGACTGATGAAAACGAACAGATTTCAAGTGAAGACCAAGCCTTAGCTGACGAGTGGGCTGCAGCCTTAGCCGAAGCAGGCAGTGAAACCGATCAAGACGATATTGATGCGATGCTGGAGCAGAGCAGTGGGCCCGCGAAAGCACCGATGCAAGAGTTTCCTGATCAACACAATATTGTTGAAGCCATGAGCAGTGCCGGTGGTCCCAACTTGGATGTGATTTTAGATATTCCCGTGAGTATCTCGATGGAAGTGGGCAGTGCAGATATCACCATCCGTAACTTATTGCAGCTCAATCAAGGCTCAGTGGTGGAACTGGATCGACTGGCAGGTGAGCCTTTAGATGTGTTGGTCAACGGCACCTTGATTGCCCACGGTGAAGTGGTGGTGGTCAATGAAAAGTTTGGTATTCGTTTGACTGATGTGATCAGTCCAAGCGAGCGCATTAAGAAGTTACGGTAAGCCTATGCGTCTGTTAATCATGCTGATGCTGCTGAGTCCACTGAGTTGGTCCGCTGATGCCGTCGTTACAGCCAGTGCCGAGCCTGAACTCAAGAAGCAGGCGGCGGCCAGTTTGCTCGAACCCAGCCAGGTCAGCAGCCAACTTGTGCAACTGTTACTGGGATTGCTCTTAGTTATCGGCTTGATTTTTTTGTTGGCTTGGCTTGTGCGACGTATCCAGCAAGCACTGCCAACGCGCGGTGCCAATCAAGCGATTTCTTTGTTAGCCAGTCAAGCCTTAGGGCCGCGTGATCGCCTACTACTGGTGCAGGTGGGTAAAGAACAAATTTTACTGGGTCTGACGCCTGGCACTATTGTGCCGCTGCATGTTTTGCAAGAACCCATTGAGGTAACGACGCCTGACAGCCCAATCAGTTCGGCTTTCGCCCAGCGTTTAGCCAGCGTGTTAAAAAGCTCAGCCAAGGATGCGCAATGATCGCTTTAATGACCCGCTTAATGCTTATTCTAGGGCTGCTATTGTTTGCCAATGGTGCTTTTGCGGCTGATGATCCATTATCGATTTCAGCGATTAAGCTCACGACGGATGCGGCAGGTCAGCAAGAGTATTCGGTTAGCTTACAGATCTTATTAATTATGACGGCGTTGGGTTTTATCCCAGCGTTTGTGATGTTAATGACCTGCTTTACCCGAATTATTATTGTGTTTTCCATCTTGCGCCAAGCGTTGGGTTTACAGCAAACGCCCTCCAATCAAATCTTGGTCGGTTTAACCGTGTTTTTAACCCTGTTTATCATGGCACCGGTGTTTGATCGCATCAATCAAGATGCTTTACAGCCCTATTTAAATGAACAAATCAGTGTGCAGCAAGCCATCACCGCCGCAGAAGAACCGATTCGTGGCTTTATGCTGGCGCAAACCCGCGAGTCCGATCTTGAGTTGTTTGTACGTTTGTCCAAGCGCACCGATATTGCTTCAGCGGATGAAACGCCTTTGGTGATTCTGATTCCTGCTTTTGTGACGTCCGAGCTTAAAACCGCGTTCCAAATCGGCTTTATGATTTTTATTCCTTTTTTGATCATTGACCTGGTGGTGGCGAGTATTTTGATGGCGATGGGTATGATGATGCTCTCGCCGCTGATTATTTCCTTGCCCTTTAAAATCATGCTATTTGTGTTAGTGGATGGCTGGGCACTGATTATCGGTACTTTAGCCAGTAGTTTTGGCACGCTATAGGACTCTCTTATGACACCAGAAGTTGCGGTAGATATCATTCGTGAAGCCTTATCGATGACCGCCTTAGTGGTGGCTTCGATTATTGTGCCCAGCTTATTAATTGGTTTGTTGGTGGCGATGTTTCAGGCTGCCACGCAAATTAACGAGCAAACCTTAAGCTTTTTACCGAGGCTACTGGTCAGTTTTACCACCTTGATTGTGCTCGGGCCTTGGCTGGTTGCGCAGTGGATCGAATATACAACACGCCTCGTTCACAGCATTCCTTATGTGATTGGCTAAGTTGCCGCGCCCATGTTAGAGCTCAGTAGTGCGCAAATTGCTGGCTGGATCAGTGCTTTTTTGCTGCCTTTGTTTCGCATTGCTGCGCTATTGATGGTGATGCCGATTATTGGTACACAATTGGTGCCGCAGCGGGTGCGTTTATATATGGCATTGGCGATTACGCTGATGTTAGTGCCGGTACTGCCCGCCATGCCACAGGTTGATGCACTGAGTTTGCGCAGTATTATATTGATTGCTGAGCAAGTGCTGATCGGTGCGATGCTGGGTTTTTCGTTGCAATTGTTTTTTCATATCTTTGTGTTTGCCGGTCAATTTATTTCCATGCAAATGGGCTTGGGTTTTGCCTCGATGATGGACCCTGCCACGGGTGTTTCAGTGCCCGTACTGGGGCAGTTTTTACTGACCTTGGTGACCTTATTGTTTTTAGCCATGAACGGGCACTTGGTGGTGTTTGAAGTGTTAGTGGAAAGCTTTGTCACGCTGCCGGTGGGGCAAAGTCTGGATATATCAAGTTTTGCGATTTTGGCGGGGCGGCTCAGTTGGGTGATGGGTGCTGCACTGTTGCTGGCTATACCGGCGGTGAGCGCATTGTTGGTCATCAATATTGCCTTTGGCGTGATGACGCGTGCCGCGCCGCAGTTGAATATTTTCACCATTGGTTTCCCACTGACTCTGATCATGGGCTTGATTATTTTCTGGATGTCGACCGCTGATATTTTGGCGCAATACCACAACATTGCTACTGATGCGTTATTTATGCTGCGCGGTCTCGCGCAAGCTCAGTAAGAGGTAGGCTGCTATGGCTGAAAATGAAAACGGTGCAGAAAAAAGTGAAGAGCCTACAGAAAAACGCAAACAAGATTCGCGTAAAAAAGGTGAAATTGCCCGTTCACGTGAACTCAACACCTTAGCGGTGGTATTGGCCGGTACCGGCGGTTTATTAACCTTTGGTGGCGCGATCGGTCAGCGGGTGATGCAGGTGATGGAAAAAAGTTTCACCATGCCCCGTGAATTATTGCTTGATGAGCGCTATATGGCGATCAGCCTTTTGCAATCTACACAAATGGCTGGCGATGCTCTAATCCCCTTATTTTTTGTCTTGCTGATGGCCGCCATTTTAGGGCCGGTAGCCTTGGGTGGTTGGTTGTTTTCCATGGAAGCATTGGCGCCTAAATTCAGCCGGATGAACCCATTCTCTGGCCTTAAACGCATGTTTTCCAAGAAATCCATTGTCGAGCTGTTAAAGGCGCTGGGTAAGTTTTTGATTGTGCTGACTGTGGCTTTATTTGTGTTAGCCCGAGCACGGGAAGACTTAATTAAGTTTGCCAGCGAGCCATTAGAAATGGCGATTGTGCACAGCATGCAAGTAGTGGGCTGGAGCGCTTTATGGTTGGCGTGCGGCTTGATCATTATTGCGGCGATCGATGTGCCATTTCAGATCTGGGAGAGTAAAGAAAAGCTGAAAATGACCAAGCAAGAAGTGCGTGACGAATACAAAGATAGCGAGGGTAAGCCTGAGGTTAAAGGGCGTATTCGTCAGTTGCAGCGCGAGATGGCCGAACGGCGCATGATGAGTGATGTGCCGGATGCCGACGTCATTATTACCAACCCGACACACTTTGCTGTGGCACTCAAATACGATGCGGATAATGGCCAAGCCCCGGTTTTATTGGCTAAAGGGGGCGATCACACCGCGCTAAAAATTCGTGAGATTGGTAAAGAGCACAATATCATTCTGCTGGAATCACCGGCCTTAGCCCGAGCGGTGTATTACTCCACAGAAATCAGCCAAGAGATTCCAGCTGGATTGTATTTAGCCGTGGCGCAGGTTTTAGCTTATGTCTATCAACTGCGTCAGTACCATGCGGGCAAAGCGAAGAAGCCTTCGATGCTGAAAGAACCTGACATTCCTGCAGATTTGCGCCGTGATGAATAAACGCATCTGTCTGCTACGCTGCTCAACGTTGCCGCTGTTGCAGTGCTTTGGTAATCACTCTGCAGTGGCGACGAGAGTGGGTTGTCAGTGCTTGTTATATAGCGGTGCGTTGTACGTCCACTGCTTTAACCTTGAGGTTGATAGATGAAATTGCTGGTTGTTGAAGATGAGGCTTTGTTACGCCACCACCTGTGTACACGGCTGGGAGAACACGGCCATGTGGTTGATGCTGTTGCTGATGCTGAGGAAGCGCTCTATCGAGTGACTGAGTATAACCATGATTTAGCCATCATCGATTTAGGTCTGCCCGGCATGAGTGGCCTGGAGTTGATTCAAACCTTACGCAGCCAAGAGAAAACTTTCCCTATTTTAATTTTAACCGCACGCGGTAATTGGCAAGATAAGGTTGAAGGCTTAGCTGCGGGTGCTGATGATTATGTGGTTAAACCCTTTCAGTTTGAAGAGTTGGAAGCACGTTTAAATGCTCTGCTGCGCCGCTCATCAGGCTTTGTGCAAGCCACTATCGGGGCTGAACCGCTGGTGCTTGATTTAAACCGTAAGCAAGCCACGTTATTTGAGCAACCTTTAGCGCTAACGGCCTATGAATACCGCATTCTTGAATACTTGATGCGTCATCACCAGCAAGTGATCTCTAAAGATCGGCTGATTGAGCAACTCTACCCCGATGATGAAGAGCGCGATCCGAATGTGATTGAAGTGTTGGTCGGGCGTCTGCGTCGCAAATTGGAAGGTAACGCCGGTTTTAAACCCATTGAAACCGTGCGTGGCCAAGGTTATTTATTTACTGAAGTGTGCCGTTAGCCCTGACCATGATTAAAATTCCAGTGCGCCATAAAAGTCGTGTGTCGTCATTGCGTATGCGCCTGATGTTGGGTGCGGCGGCGACTGTCTCGGTATTTATGCTGGCCTTGTTTCCGGCCTTGCAGCAGGTATTTACCGCTGCGCTCGAGCAATCAATCGAGCAGCGGTTGGCGGCTGATGCCAGTGCATTAATTTCTGCGGCCAGTATTGTCGATGGTCAACTGCAGATGCCGGAGAAGCTGCCCGATGAAGAATTTGATATTTTACCCGCACGCCAGTTAGGGTTTATTTACAACAATGCCGGAGCCTTGTTGTGGCGTTCGCGCAGCACCAATACTGTGAAAATAAACTACCAGCCCAAGTATGACGGGCACGGGCATGAATTTATGCGTGTGCACGACAGTGAAGGGCGGGAGTACTTTGTTTATGACGTTGAGGTTGACTTGCTGCGTGGGCAAAACGCCGATTACAGCATTGTCACTGTGCAGCCGGTCAGTGATTATCAGGTGATGTACGACAGTTTACGCCAACAGTTATATGTCTGGTTGGGCTTGGCATTATTGCTGTTGTTGGGTTTTTTATGGCTGGGACTGGGTTGGGGGATTCGCAGCTTACGCAGCTTAAGTGCGGAGTTGGATGAGGTGGAAACGGGGCAGCGCGAAGCCTTAAGTGATGAGCATCCACGGGAATTGCTGCGTCTGACGCGCTCTTTAAATCGCCTGTTAGAAAGCGAACGTCAGCAAAGTGCGCGCTACCGCCACTCCTTGGATGATTTGGCGCACAGTTTAAAAACACCGCTAGCCGTTTTGCAGGGGCTGAGTGAAGTTTTAGCGCAGCAATCTGGACATCATAAACACGCGCAAACCCTGCAAGGGCAAGTCAACCGCATGAGTCAGCAGATCAGTTATCAGTTGCAGCGTGCCAGTTTGCGTAAAAGCGGCTTACTGCGCTATCAAGTTAAGCTTAAACCGCTGCTGGCCAGCTTAATTGAAGCCTTGGATAAGGTGTACCACGATAAGCAGGTGCGGGTCACGCAAGCCTTTTCTGCTGAGCTGCGTGTACCGGTTGAGCAAGGTGCTTTGCTGGAACTGTTCGGTAATATTTTAGAAAACGCCTACCGCTTATGTCTGGGTCAAATACGTATCAGTGCACAGTTACATGCAGCTGGTTGTGAATTAATCGTTGAAGATGATGGCCCCGGCGTACCCAAACACCAGCGTGAGCGTATTTTAAAGCGCGGCGAGCGTTTAGATACCCAGTATCCCGGTCAAGGCATTGGTACGGCGGTGGTTAAGGATATTATTGACAGTTACGGCGGGCAGTTGTTTGTGGAAGAGTCTGAGTTGGGCGGGGCACAGTTTAGAGTGGTGTTTCCGCTCAACTGAGTCATGTCATACTTTCTAGCTAACCCGCTAACCCGCTAGGCTTGCACCTGTTGTTGGGTATAGGTCAGAGCACTGCGACAGCTTTTGCACAGATATACAGTGCCTTTTTTGATACGCGCATGGCGTTGTGCGCTAAGCATGAACGGCTTGCGCGCACTACAGGTGCAGCGGTAGAGGTAATGGGTTTTCAGTGTGCGTGCTACGCGGTAATTATGACAACGCAGCGCCGGTAGCTCGTACAGATTATTCATGATGGCTTGCCACTGCGCACCATGCGCGCGAATCCCTTTGCCATACACGGCATAAGCAACCATATGAGCGACTTCATGGGCGACCGTGTGCAGCAAAAAGTGCTCACGGTTTTCGGCGTACAGTTGCGGATTAAAGCGCAATAAATTGTCATCAATATGGGCCACCCCCGCTTTTTGTCCGCGCAATTTAAAACTGATCTCAGGACGCAAAAAACTGCGCTGATAGTAACGCTCAGCGATTTGGTAACAGGCTTCAACGCGGGCTTGGAGGTATTCAGGCATAAGTTTTGGCTGTGATTTTGACTGTAATTGATGCTGGTATTACACAAGGTTGCTGATTTTACAATGTTCAGCTACAGATACAACAGCGCCGACTGCAGATGACCCACAGCCGGCTCCAAGGTTGCACTAACCATTAACCATTAACCATTAACCATTAAACCTTAAACTGCCCCAACTGTTGATTCAGTTCTTGTGCCAGTTGCGTCAGTTGCGCGCTGGAGTCACTGAGTTGATGAGCCGATTCGTTACTTGTTTGTGACAAGTTTGCCACCTGGGTAATGTTTTGATTAATTTCTTCGGCGACATGCGATTGCTGCAGAGTGGCGCTGGCAATCGAGGTGTTCAGGTCATTAATCATCTGCAAAGCGTTGCTGATAATGCTGAGGCTTTCCTGCGCTTGATGCGCTTGTTCAACCGTTGCTTGCGCTGTGCTACTGCTTTGTCCAATCACGTCCACTGCGGCTTGTGAGTTGTGCTGCAGGCTTTCGATCATGAGTTGTACTTCGTCAGTGGACTGCTGCGTGCGTTGCGCGAGTAAGCGTACTTCGTCGGCGACCACCGCAAAGCCACGGCCTTGCTCGCCAGCACGTGCAGCTTCAATGGCAGCGTTGAGCGCCAAAAGGTTAGTTTGCTGGGCAATGGAGCGAATAACATCCAATACGCGACCAATTTGGCTGCTTTCTTCCGCTAAAGTGTGCATCACATCAACGGCTTGAGCGATGGTGCTGGAGAGTAAGTCGGTTTGACGCAGGCTGTTATCAAGGTTGCTTTGTCCTGCTTCAGCTTGCTCGTTGGCCTGCGACACTTGTGAGGCGGCTTGTTCAGCATGCTTGGCGACATCTTGGACGGCGTAGGTCACTTCGTTGATCGCTGTGGCGATGAGTTCTGTTTGTTGTGATTGATGCTCATTGATACTCAGCGCTTGTGTTGCTTGCTCACCCAAGGCTTCAGCGGATTGCTTAAGCGTGGCGGCGCTGCTGAGTAGGTGACTGACAGTGGTGCGCAATTTAAAAGCAAATGTATTGAAGTGCAGGCTCAGGTCAGTGATTTCATCTTTACCTTGTCCGCTCAATTCTTGCGTGAGATCACCGTCACCGCTGGCAATATTTTTCATCGCGGCAACCACGTTTTCAAGTGGGGCGACAATGCTGCGCATAATGCCAATAATTAATACTGCAATTAATGTAATCACGATGATACTGATGAGGGTGGCTTTAATCGCTAGCGCACGAAATTCAGCTTTAATATCATCTAAATACACACCTGAGCCAATCACCCAGTTCCACGGCTTAAATAACTGCACATAGGACACTTTATCAACCGGTGCTGTAGCGCCCGGCATCGGCCAGCGGTAGTTGAAAAAACCTGCACCTTGCTGCTGAGCGATACGTGCAAACTCCACAAACACACGTTTGCCGTCAGGGTCTTGGTAGCCCGATAGGTCTGTGCCGTCGAGTTTAGGCGACATGGCGTGCATGACCATCTTGGGTGCTAAGTCGTTAATCCAGACATAATCTTCACGGCCATAGCGCAATTTGCTCAAGGCGTTTTTAGCGTGTTTTTGTGCTTGCTCAGTACTGAGTTGACCGCTTTTTTCAAGGCCATGGAAGTACTCTAAAGTGCCCAATGTGCTCTCAACAATGTGCTGGGTTTTAACCGCTTTGCCAGAGTACATCAGGTTGTAGGATTGATTTAAAGCGACAGCGCCAAAAACAAAAAACATTCCCACAGCAATGATAAAAATCAGCCAAAGACGCTTGCTGATCGATATTTGACGAAGAAAATGCATTATTGAAACCCTCAGGGAGCATAACCGCTTAAGACGCGGTTGTTATCAAGTGACGTGCTAAATATAGAACGTTATCGGACTGAAATAGAAAACGCTTAATATATTGCTGGCTCATGCAGTGCTTAAGCGTTTAATGGCTAGCAAATAGCGTGTAAAGCACAGGTTGATCGCTAGTAACTTTAGTATTAAGCATAACGGGTGCCACTTTAAGCAACTTTATGGCGTTTCGCCATGCGACTAACTGCTTTTTATCCACTGAGTGACTGATAAAGCATATTTTTCAGAGAAAATAACCTTATACATCGGTAACATACGCGCCACGTTATGACTTTGATCGGTGGGTGTTGAGCAATTATGGATATTTGGTTGGCGGTACAGGCATTTGTTTTAGGGGTAGTGGAGGGCTTAACAGAGTTTTTACCTGTCTCAAGTACCGGGCACCAAATTATTGTCGCCGATATGATGGGCTTCACCGGGCAACGCGCCAAAGCCTTTAACATTATTATCCAGTTGGCTGCGATCTTGGCAGTGATGTGGGAATACCGCCGCAAAATTCTTGAGATTGTGGTGGGCTTGCCACGTGAAGCTGGCGCACAACGTTTTACCGGTAATTTGCTGATTGCTTTTATTCCGGCGGTTATTTTAGGGCTGAGCTTTGCAGACTTGATTGAGCAATGGCTGTTTAACCCCATTACCGTAGCCACTGCGTTAGTCGTCGGTGGTGTGGTGATGTTATGGGCAGAAAAACGTCCGCATAAAATCGTTGCTGAAAGTGTGGATGATATGCACTGGCAGCAAGCATTGAAGATTGGCTGTGCACAGTGTTTAGCGCTGATTCCAGGAACTTCACGTTCGGCATCGACGATCATTGGCGGTTTGTTTTTTGGTTTATCGCGTAAAGCAGCGACTGAGTTTTCATTCTTTTTAGCCATGCCCACTATGGTGGGTGCAACGGTGTATTCAGTGTATAAACACCGTGAGCTGTTTGCCGGTGGCGAAGATATTATGGTATTTGCCATTGGCTTTGTGACCTCCTTTATTTTTGCCATGCTCGCGGTGCGTGCTTTGCTTAAGTTTATTGCCAATAACAGCTATGCCGTGTTTGCTTGGTACCGTATTGTATTTGGGTTGCTGATCTTAGCCACATGGCAGTTGGGCTTTATTGATTGGTCGTCGGTGGGTGAATAAGCACTCTAGGCTTGCTTGTTTGCGCGCTCAGCGCTTAACCAGTGCTCAATCCGGTGGCGTGTTGCTTGACCTGCAGGCATTTGCACTTTAAGTTCAAAAATATTTATTAGACATGAGGTGTGTATGGCTCAGTCAGACACTGTAGAGCGGATCTTAGATGTTGCAGAAATTCTATTCGCTGAAAAAGGCTTTGCCGAGACCTCATTACGTCTAATCACCAGCAAGGCTGAGGTGAACTTGGCTGCGGTGAATTATCATTTTGGCTCAAAGAAATCCTTAATTCAGGCTGTGTTCGCACGTTTCCTTGAGCCATTGTGCAGCAATTTAGATGCGGAACTGGACCGTCTCTATGCCACAGGTGAGCCTGACTTAAATGTGGAGCAACTGCTTGAATTGCTGGTGCAACAAACCCTCGCCATTAAGCCGCGCAGTGGTAATGATTTATCTATTTTTATGCGTTTGTTGGGCCTGTCATTCAGTCAGAGCCAAGGGCACTTACGCCGTTATTTAACCGATATGTATGGCAATGTATTTCGTCGTTATATGTTGTTATTGCACAAAGCCGCACCGCAGATTGAACCGGTTGAATTGTTTTGGCGCGTGCATTTTATGATGGGCGCTGCGTCTTTTAGTATGTCGGGGATTAAGGCGCTGCGCGCTATTGTGGAAAATGACTATCAGGTGCATATGACTACTGAGCAAGTGCTGCGTTTGATGATTCCTTTTTTAGCGGCAGGCATACGTACCGATGGGGTGATTGATGTGGTGGGAATGCAACCAGCCATTGCGAAAAAAACCAGTTAATGTCAGTTCAGCGTGGCGATACCATGATTGATTATTTGCATGTGAGCATTGCACAGCAGCGCATCTATGCTTTTTCTGGGCAGCAATTACAGCGCACTTATAGCGTGTCTACGGCCTTAAATGGCGCCGGTGAGCAGCTTAACTCAGGCTGTACGCCGCGCGGACGTCATTATATTCGCGCTAAAATTGGTGGTCATTTACCCGCGTTGGCGGTGCTGCGTGGCCGACGCTGGACGGGTGAAGTTTGGTCGCCACAGTTGCAAGCTGCGCAGCCCAATCGGGATTGGATTTTAAGCCGTATTCTCTGGCTCAGTGGTTGCGAGTTGGGCCAGAATCGCTTAGGCGCTTGCGATACCTTTCGACGTTATATTTATATTCATGGTACGGCTGATGAGGCGCTGTTGGGGCAGGCTTACTCCCACGGCTGTATTCGTATGGCCAATCAAGATGTCATTGAGCTCTATGATCTGCTAGCCGATGGCTGCGTGGTTGATATCAGTGAGCATGCAACTCAGACGCAGACTCTGCAGCCCCTTACTAAGGATATGTTATGCACGGCTCGTTAATGCTGGATATTGGCGGTACTTATTTAACCGCTGAAGACCGCCACTTGTTACGTCAACCACAGGTGTGCGGCGTTATTTTATTTGCGCGCAATATTGAGCATCCACAACAAGTACGCGAACTATGCCGTGCTATTCGCGAGGTACGCAGTGATCTGTTGATTGGTGTGGATCAAGAAGGCGGGCGGGTGCAGCGTTTGCGACAGGGCTTTGTCACTTTGCCGGCGATGGGGCTGCTACAAACCGCAGACAATGCGGCTTATTTAGCACAAGAATGCGGCTGGCTGATGGCTTGGGAAGTCCTTGCGATGGGCATTGATTTTAGTTTTGCGCCCGTGCTTGATGTGGATTATGGGCGCAGCACAGTGATTGGTTTACGCGCCTTTGGTCCTGATGCAGCAACGGTGACAACCTTGGCTGGTGCTTTTTTACAAGGTATGCGCGCTGCTGGCATGCCGGGTGTGGGTAAGCATTTCCCCGGACATGGTTGGGTGGCGGCTGATTCGCATGTGGATATTCCGGTGGATGAGCGCAGCTTGGCGCAGATTCAAGCGGCAGATTTACAAACCTTTCAGCGTTTACAGCCGTACTTGGCCGCTATGATGCCCGCTCATGTGATTTATCCGCAGGTGGATACCCAGCCTGCGGGCTTTTCTAAAATTTGGCTGCAAGATATTTTACGTCAGCAGATGGGCTATCGCGGTGTATTGTTTAGCGATGACTTATCCATGGCTGGCGCCCATGTTGCCGGTGATGCAGGACAGCGTGTGCTGGCTGCAGTTACTGCAGGCTGTGATGTTGGGTTAGTATGCAACGATCGAGCAGCCGCCGAGCTGGCGCTAACGACTTTGCAAACGCAAAAGGTACAGCCCTGCGTAGATTTAGCCCCAATGTATGGACGTTATACCGCACAGCATGATTTTCAGCAGCACCCACGCTGGCAGTCAGCACGACAGGCTCTAAAAATACTCACAACTCATCGCTAAGAGGTGGCACATGAATAAGTACGCAATTATTGGTGGTACCGGATTAACCCAGCTGGAAGGTCTAACCATTCGTGGTGCGAGCTTTATTGAAACCCCTTATGGCGCGCCTTCATCGGACATTTTACGCGGCGAATACGCTGGGCGTGAGGTCTTATTCTTGGCGCGCCACGGCCAGCCGCACCGTATTCCACCGCATGAAGTCAACTACCGCGCTAATTTATGGGCGCTGCGCCAAGCGGGTGCCACACATGTTTTGGCGATTAACGCCGTGGGTGGTATTACCAGTAATTTAAATACCGGCTGTTTTTGTATCCCTGATCAAATTATTGACTACACCTCAGGGCGTAAACACACGTTGTACGAGGGTGAACTTGAACACGTGACGCACGTTGATTTTAGCTACCCCTATGATGATGCATTGCGCAAGCGCTTGATCGCAGCAGTGGCTGCCTGCGGCTACAGTTGCAGCAATAGTGGCGTTTACGGCTGCACCGAAGGTCCACGTTTAGAAACAGTTGCTGAAATTAAACGCATGGAGCGTGACGGTTGTAATGTGGTGGGGATGACTGGTATGCCGGAAACAGTCCTCGCCCGAGAGTTGGGCTTGAGTTATGCCTGTTTAGCTCTAGTGGTTAACCCAGCTGCTGGCAAATCGCAGGGCGTGATCACTATGGCGCAAATTGATGCCGCGCTAACTGTAGGCATGTCAAAAGTTAAAATCATCTTGGCGCGTATGCTTAACAATCTCTAAATATTTGGATTGTTCAGTTGCTCAGTTTAGCGCGCAATGCTGACTAAACTGAGTACGCTGCCATGCAGGGTGGTAAACTGTGCTGGCAGGCTAGAGCCTTGTGGCCACTCTTTGGATAAGTCCTTGCGCAATTGTAGGCGCGTCTGCCCGCTCGCAGTGCTGGGTGGGTCGAGCACTTGCGCATCTTGAAAGCCAAAGTAAGTGCCGGTTAATGGATTCAGCGCTTTAAATAAACTCTCTTTCAATGAAAAAACTTGAGTCAAATGCAGCGCCAATTGTGCGGCAGTGAACTGGGCGCAGCGCTGGTATTCTTCTGGCGTTAAAATACTTGGCGCTAAGCGCTGAGCACGCTCGCTTGAGATGACTTTTTCTATATCCAAACCCATTCCCAGCCATGTGTGGCTGCTGCCGACAATGGCTGCAGCTAAGCTGTGACTGTGGGACATCGAACCGCAAGTCCCTTGTGGCCAGACAGGAATACGGCTGTTCTCTTGCTGACGTGGAAAGTGAGCCGTACCGGTCAGCTGCGCTAAAGCATGGCGAGCGCAGAGCCGAGCAGCAAGAAATTCAGCTTGACGCTTGTGAGTGGCTTGCGGCGCTGTGAGTTCATGCAGTGTAAACAACTGTGGGGTGAGTGCCTGCGCAGCAAAACATGCCGACACTAAGGTGCAGTGATCCAGCGCTGCAGGGAAGGGCCAATGCTGTTTTAAATCAGTCATAAACTCAGCAGGGGGGGTACTTTGCGTCATGTATTTCACTTAATACGGAGTGATCATATAAAAAAATGGTTATAACACTAGAATAAATTTAGTGTTGCAGTTATAAGTAGCGCAATCATTAAGGTTCAATGTGCTTAAGCGGCTGAGGTGTTTTTTATGAAGCTACAACAATTGCGTTATATCTGGGAAGTGTCCAGAAATGGGCTGAATGTTTCCGCAACAGCTCAAGCACTGTATACATCGCAACCGGGGATAAGCAAGCAAATACGTTTACTTGAAGACGAGCTAGGCGTCGAAATTTTTGCGCGCAGTGGTAAGCACCTGACTCGGGTCACAGCAGCTGGTGAACGCATTATTAAAATGTCCGGTGAGATTTTGCGCAAGTGTGAAAACATTAAACAAATCGGTCAAGAGTTTTCCAATGAGCGCGTGGGTGCGCTGTCAATTGCCACAACTCACACTCAAGCACGTTATGCACTGCCAACCGTTATCAGTGGTTTTATGCAGGAGTACCCCGAGGTCGCGCTGCATATGCATCAAGGTACGCCGACGCAAATTGCCGAAATGGCCGCTGATGGTACCGTTGATTTTGCCATTGCCACTGAAGGTATGGAGCAATTTGGCGATTTAATTATGATGCCGTGCTACCGCTGGAATCGCTGCGTGGTGGTCCCTAAAGCTCATCCGCTAACCAACCTACCTAAGCTGACGTTAGAGGCTTTAGCTGAGTTTCCGATCGTCACTTATGTGTTTGGTTTCACTGGGCGTTCTAAATTAGATGAGGCTTTCAGTCAGGTCAATTTAGAGCCTAAAGTGATTTTTACCGCCGCTGATGCTGACGTGATCAAGACCTATGTGCGTCTAGGTTTAGGTGTGGGTATTGTTGCAGGTATGGCGATTGATGAATTACAGGATTCAGATTTAGTGGCGCTCAATGCCAGTCACCTGTTTGAATCGAGCGTAACCAAGATTGGTTTCCGTCGCGGCACATTCTTGCGGGGTTTTATGAGCGACTTTATTGAGCGCTTTGCGCCGCATTTAGACCGTGAGATTCAAGCCAAAGTGATTCAAGCGCGCAGTAAAGATGAAGTGGAAGAGCTGTTTAAAAATATTGAATTGCCGGTCTATTAAAACAGTTGTAGTGAGCTGTTGCAGTAGCCATTAGCTTGTTAGCGCAAGCGGGTGTGCTGCTAAACTCTGCGCTGGCGCTGGGCATGCCGTATACTCAGGGCAGGTTTTATTAGAGTTTGAGCAAGGACTAACATGACAAATTATCTTGAAACACTGCACGATGGTTATGGTCAGTTTTTTAAAATTGATAAAATGTTGCATGAAGTGCGCACAGAACATCAGCATTTAGTGATTTTTGAAAATGCCAAAATGGGTCGTGTCATGGCGCTTGATGGTGCGATCCAGACCACAGAAGCTGATGAGTTTATTTATCATGAGATGCTCACTCATGTGCCTATTTTAGCGCACGGTGCGGTGCGCAGCGTGTTAATTATTGGTGGTGGTGATGGCGGTATGCTGCGTGAAGTGTGTCGTCATGCTGAGATTGAGCACATCACTATGGTGGAAATTGACCAGGCCGTAGTGGATATGTGCAAAGAGTATTTGCCCCATCACTCACAGGGTGCTTACGATGATCCGCGGGTGAACTTGGTGATTGATGATGGCATGCGTTTTATCGCCAACTGCACGCAGCAGTTTGATGTGATTATCAGTGATTGCCCCGATCCAACCGGCCCTGCTGAAGTGCTGTTCTCAGAAGATTTTTATCATGCCTGTCATCGCTGCTTAACCGATGACGGTATTTTAGTCGCGCAAAATGGCACGCCTTTCTTACAACTGGATGAAGTCAAAACCACGGCTAAAAATATCCAAGGTTTATTTGCTGATGCACACTTTTATCATGCTGCGATACCCACTTATATTGGAGGCAGCATGACTTTTGCTTGGGCGGCAAAAAATCCACAGATCAGGCAACAACCGCTGAGTACTTTAGAGCAGCGTTTTGCGGCCAGCGCGATCAGCACGCGTTATTACAATGCGGCTATCCATCAGGCTGCTTTTGCTTTACCGCAATATGTGTTGCACGCCATAGGTCAGCTTAATAAGCACTGATCAGTCTTAAGATATCGCTCAGTTACGGTCTGTACGACAGCATTAAGACACAAAAAAAGCCGGACGCTTCAGCAGCTGTCCGGCTTTTTTATGCGGCGCAGTTACCCGTCTTAAACAGGGAACAACTCGCTTAATTTCATCGCCAACATCATGTCGCCTTCAGTGCGCAATTGACCGCCCATAAAAGCTTGCATGCCGTCGGTTTCGCCGGTGGCAATGCCTTTGAAGGTTTCGCTGTCCATGATCAGGGTCACGTTAGCATCGTCATTGTCACCCGCTTGTACATCGCAGGTACCGTCTTTAACGGTCACGTAGTAGTTTTCAGCATCTTCAATGTTGAACTGGAACACTAAATCTAAACCAGCTGCAGCGTCTGCGTTAAATTTAGCGGTGAGCTTTTGAATAATCTCTGCGGTAGAAGACATAATGAATCCTTTTTTAAAATTTTTGTGCGGTGTGTCCCGCATTATATTTAAAACTCAGCATTAAGTGCTGGGTTCTTTGGTGTTTAACACATCATATTAAGCATGAATGTTAAAAAATATTAAGGCAATGGCAGTATCGTTAAATGTTAACACTTAGCAGGTCAGCAGCGGGCTGCTATAGCTTGGGTGTAACCGATGCAGTGCTGAGCATGGAGATTATGGCGAAGTGGCTGCACTGTCAAATAGATTTCATACGATTGTTTGAAATTTAAGATGAAAGCTGTCATCAGGCAAAAATATGACAGGGCCGGTATGGCCTGTTTACGACAATTATTCTCAATCAGCAGAGAGGCTGAGGTAAGATGTTCAGATTAATTTGAAGGAGCATACAGTGGATTTTTTACTTGAGTACGCAGGCTTTTTAGCGCGGGCAGTCACGGTTTTAATTGTAATTGTGTTGATTTTATCCTTTGCCGCAGCGATGCGTTCACGTGGGCGTGTGCGTGCGGGGGAGTTGCTGGTCAGTGATTTAAATGAGTTTTATAGTGAGTTGAAAGAGACAGTTGAGTCGAGCGTGCTGGATAAAGCGCAGTTAAAAGCCCAGCGCAAAGCCATCAGTGCGAAAGCAAAGCAGGATAAAAAAGAGGGCGTGAGCAAGCCTCGCGTGTATGTCTTGGATTTTGATGGCGATATTAAAGCCTCAGCAGCAGACAGTTTACGCCATGAAATTACTGCTGTGTTAGCAGTAGCAACACCCAACGATGAGGTGGTGCTACGTCTTGAAAGTGGCGGCGGCATGGTACACAGCTATGGTTTTGCATCTTCACAATTAGCCCGTATTCGTGATGCCAAGATTCCGCTCACCGTATGCGTGGATAAAGTGGCCGCCAGCGGCGGTTATATGATGGCCTGTATTGGCGATAAAATTTTAAGTGCACCCTTTGCTGTGTTAGGTTCGATTGGTGTGGTGGCACAACTGCCCAATATTCACCGTTTATTAAAGAAAAATAATATTGATGTCGAAGTGTTAACCGCCGGCGAGTACAAACGTACTTTAACCATGCTCGGTGAAAATACTGAGCAGGGGCGTGAGAAGTTTTTACAAGACCTGCAAACCACGCATGATTTGTTTAAGCGTTTTGTAGTGCAGTACCGTCCGCAACTTGATATTGATGCGGTTGCTACGGGTGAAGTTTGGTTGGGCAGTGATGCGCATTTGCGTAATTTAGTTGATCAATTGCAAACCAGTGATGAGTATCTATCCAAACGTGCTGCAAACGCAGAGCTGTATGGCTTGCAGTTTGTACAAAAGAAGAGCTTACAAGAGCGGGTTGGCTTAACGGCTGGCGTTGCTGTTGAGCATATTGCAGATAAAGGTTGGGAGCGTTTACAGCGTCGCTTTATGGGCTAGTGTAGTGCGTGCAACCGAATGTGGAGGAAGATCAATGAGTACATATCAAGCCTTATGGGTGACGGATACACCAGAGATTTCACAGCAGATTATTGAGCGCCCGCTGGCAGACTTGCCCGAAGGTGAGGTGCTGATTCGTGTTAAATATTCTTCGCTGAACTACAAGGATGCACTGTCGGCAACCGGCAATAAAGGTGTGACGCGTAAATTCCCACATACGCCGGGTATTGATGCCGCCGGCGTTGTGGTTGAGTCCAGTGTGTCTGAGTTTGACAGTGGCGATGAGGTGATTGTCACCGGCTATGATTTAGGCATGAATACCTTCGGTGGTTTAGCGCAATACATTCGTGTGCCAGCCAGTTGGGTGCTTAAACGTCCTTGTGGCTTATCGCTGCGTGAAGCGATGATTTTAGGTACAGCAGGCCTGACTGCGGCGCTCTGTGTAGAAAAGCTGCTCAGCGCTGGCATGTCTGAGCATGACGGTCCTGTACTGGTGACAGGCGCTACAGGTGGTGTGGGTACTATTGCGGTTGTCTTGCTCAATCAGCTGGGTTTTTCAGTGACTGCTGCGACGGGCAAGGCTGAGCAAGCTGATTTTTTACGTCAACTGGGCGCCAAAGAGGTGATCAATCGTGCCGAATTGCTGGAAGGTATGGATAAGCCTTTGCTCAAGCCGCGTTGGGCGGGTGTGGTAGATACCGTGGGTGGTGATCTGCTGTTTAATACGCTAAAAGCCTTGCAACACAGTGCCAGTGCTGCCTGTTGTGGTCTCACTGCTGGCGTCGATTTTAAGGGCAGTGTTTTGCCGTTTATCTTACGCGGGGTCAATTTGCTGGGTGTTGATTCGGTTGAATTGCCTTTGGTGAATAAGGCCTCAATGTGGGACATGCTATCGCTGCAATGGAAGCTTGATCTTGAGCCTTTAGTGCATGAAATCAGCTTGCAAGAAGTGCCTGAGGCGATTCGGTCAATGTTGGCAACACAGCACAGTGGACGCACCTTGGTGCGCATTGATTAGCCACTGCAGCTTAATCAAGTCGCAATAAAAAACGGCCATGCAAGCGATTGCAGTGGCCGTTTTTTTAGCGTGAAACTAAATTATTTAGTGTAACGCTTCAGCACTAAAGTGGCGTTGGTGCCGCCAAAGCCAAAGCTGTTGCTCATCACTGTATTGAGAGTCACGTTTTCTTGTGTTTTCTCAACGATGGGCAAACCTTTAGCTTCTTCATCCAGCTCGTCAATATTGATTGAACCCGCAATAAAATTGCCTTCCATCATCAATAATGAGTAGATCGTCTCTTGTACGCCAGCGGCGCCTAAGGAGTGACCTGATAAGCTTTTAGTGGAGCTGATCGGTGGTGCATTGTCACCAAAGACTTCACGTACCGCACGAATCTCAGCTACATCGCCCACTGGGGTCGAAGTGCCATGCGTGT
>CANRHT010000009.1 GCA_947630465.1 uncultured Pseudomonadaceae bacterium | reverse complement strand
TAATTGCGCTCGCTGTCGTGGCGTAAACCAACGGTATACACCTCGCCGGATTTTTCTACGCTATCCATACGTGCTTGCAATGTATCTAACCACGCCTGCATCGCGGCTTGATCCGTCAATTGCTCAGGCTCAACACGATGTAGGTAGAGGAAGTGCTCAGTGATTTCTTTCGGGTACAGGCGTGATAAACGGTCCAGTGTTTTTAAGACGGAACGGTATTCATTAACGAGCTCTTCCAGCGCGACACCAGAAAGCCCAGGAGCATTTGCATTCACATGCAGGCTGGCATCTTCAAGTGCAGAGTTGGTGAGGTACTCATCCATCGCCTCATCGTCTTTGATGTACTGCTCTTGCTTGCCACGTTTAACTTTGTACAGTGGTGGCTGGGCAATATAGATATAGCCGCGTTCAACCAACTCAGGTAACTGGCGGAAGAAGAAGGTTAACAGCAGCGTGCGAATGTGCGAACCATCGACGTCAGCATCCGTCATGATGATGATATTGTGATAGCGCAGTTTTTCAATATTGTACTCATCGCGACCAATACCACAGCCCAACGCGGTAATCAGCGTGCCCACTTCTTGCGATGAAATCATCTTGTCGAAGCGTGCTTTTTCAACGTTAAGAATTTTACCCTTGAGCGGCAAAATAGCTTGGGTTTTACGGTTACGTCCCTGCTTGGCTGAACCGCCAGCAGAGTCCCCTTCCACAATGTAGAGTTCGGATAAGGCGGGATCTTTCTCTTGGCAGTCAGCGAGTTTGCCGGGTAAACCTGCAATATCTAACGCACCTTTACGACGGGTCATCTCGCGGGCTTTACGTGCTGCTTCACGGGCACGGGCTGCGTCAATCATCTTGCCGACAATGGCTTTGGCTTCGCCTGGATTTTCCAGCAGGTAATCGGCTAAGTGCTTGCCCATTTCTTGCTCAACTGCAGTTTTCACTTCAGATGAAACCAGCTTGTCTTTGGTTTGTGAACTGAATTTCGGGTCCGGTACTTTAACTGAAATAATCGCAGTTAAGCCTTCGCGCGCATCATCACCTGTGGTGCTGACTTTATCTTTTTTACCTAAACCTTCAGCCTCAATATAGTTGTTGAGGTGGCGGGTTAAAGCTGTGCGAAAACCGACTAAGTGCGCACCGCCATCGCGTTGCGGGATATTGTTGGTAAAGCACTGTAGGTTTTCATTAAAGCCATCGTTCCACTGCATCGCCACTTCAACGCCAATGCCATCATCTTCACGCTGAGTGGAGAAGTGAAATATTTGGTTGACTGTGGTTTTGTTGGTGTTGAGGTATTCAACAAAAGCGCGCAAGCCACCTTCATATTTGAACAACTCTTCCTTACCGGTGCGCTCATCTTTTAGATAAATACCCACGCCAGAGTTGAGAAAAGACAGCTCACGAATACGTTTGGCCAAAATTTCCCAGCTGAACTGAATGTTGGCAAAGGTATCAGCCGAGGGTTTAAAGTGAATGCAGGTACCTGTTGCATCAGTATCACCAATAGCAGCCATAGGCGCCTGTGGCACACCGTGGTGATAGGTTTGCTCCCAGACTTTACCTTGACGGCGAATGGTCATGACTAACACACGCGACAGCGCGTTAACCACCGACACACCGACACCGTGTAAGCCACCGGATACTTTATAACTGTTGTCATCAAACTTACCGCCAGCGTGCAGTACCGTCATAATGACTTCAGCCGCTGACACGCCCTCTTCTTTATGGATATCAACCGGAATACCACGGCCGTTATCCTGGACGGTAATAGACTCGTCAGAGTGGATGGTAATGGTGATCTCATCACAATGACCGGCTAAGGCCTCATCGATTGAGTTATCCACAGTTTCAAAAACCATGTGATGCAGCCCTGTGCCGTCATCAGTATCACCGATATACATGCCAGGGCGTTTGCGTACGGCATCCAGACCTTTAAGAACTTTAATATTACTGGAATCGTACGTTTGTTCTTCGCTCATGCGGTCACTCCTGAAGGTGTAATTTGGCCTTGTTCCACGTGGAACAAAGAGACTGGCGTATCCGTTCGCCAGCCCGAACTCATTAATTGTTGGTCAACACAGGTGATAAATACCTGGCAGTTTAAGTCATCGAGTAACTTACACAGAGCTAAGCGGTGTTGCTCATCCAGCTCTGAAGGTAAGTCATCAACTAAATAAATACATTCATTGCGTCGTGCCTGAGACAGCAAATAGCCTTGTGCAATTCTCAGGGCGCAAATAACTAATTTCTGCTGACCTCTAGAGAGGATATCAACAGCATTATTCCTCTCAATGCGTACTCGCAAATCTGCACGTTGCGGACCGGCTTGCGTGTAACCCAGCGCCCTGTCGCGTTCCAGATTTTTATTTAACACATCCTGCAAAGCAGTGCTTTTATCCCAACCACGAAAGTAACTCAAAGTTAAGCCCGGCAGTTGTAATAACTTCGCCAGTGTCTCTTCAAATACAGGCTTGAGTTTGGTGATATACGCCCTGCGCAACTGGTCAATTTCATCACTAGCAAGGCACAGTTCCTTATCCCAAGCAGCGATAACAGATGCGTCCATTATACCATGGCGCAGGCATGAGTTTCTTTGTCTTAGGCTGGTCTGCAGTCTTTGCCATGCTGAAATAAACTGATGTTCCACGTGGAACACTCCCCAGTCTAGAAACTGACGGCGTAACTTTGGTGAACCTTCCAGTAAGCGAAAACTATCAGGGTTGATCAGTTGCAACGGCAGTAGTTGCGCAAGCTGGGCCGCGCTGCGTGCGTTTTGCCCATCGATACGAATACGCAGTTCTGATTGGCGATCACGGCTGATGCCTAGGTTGCTTTGGCTGCCATCATCACGATCAATATGTGCAAAAACGGTACAGCTGCTTTGTTCGTATTGAATCATCGGCTGTAAGCGCGTGCTGCGAAACGAACGTGCCATCGCCAGTAAATGAATGGCTTCCAGTACGCTGGTTTTGCCGCTGCCGTTATCACCGTAGAGGATATTAATGCGAGGAGAGGTGCTTAAAGTCACCGGCATCAAGTTACGGATACCGGTGATTTGTAGTTGGCTGATCGCCATCGTCAGTCGTCTAGATTACAGGCGCATGGGCATAACAACGTAAGACGCACCGTCGTTGTCAGCCTCTTGGATCAGGGCGCTGCTGTTGGAGTCAGATAAGACAATGCTGATTTGCTCAGAGGACGTTGCGCTCAGTACATCGAGTAAGTAGGTGACGTTGAAGCCGATCTCTAGCGCATCACCTGTGTAATCTACGCTGACTTCATCTTCGGCAACTTCTTGCTCAGGGTTGTTGGCTTGGATTTTCAGCAAGCTGCTTTCGAGTTGCCAGCGAATACCACGGTACTTTTCGTTGGATAAAATAGACGCGCGGCTGAGTGCCTCACGTAGATTTTGACGATCAGCGATCACGGTTTTGTTACCACCGCGCGGTAAAACACGTTCGTAATCAGGGAATTTACCGTCAACCAGTTTCGAGATAAAAGTAAATTCTGCGGTAGTGGCACGGATATAGTTACTGCCGAACACCACGCTGACTTCGCTGGCATCATCAGACATCAGGCGCGCCAACTCTAGAACACCTTTGCGCGGCACAATCACTTGATGCTGAATATCCTCTTCGATATTGGCAGGCACTGAGCACAGCGCTAAGCGGTGACCGTCAGTGGCAACAGCGCGCAATACACCTTGTTTGGCTTCTAGCATTAAACCGTTTAAGTAATAGCGCACATCCTGTTGCGCCATGGCAAAGCTGGTGCGCTCGATTAAGCGGCGCACATGACTTTGCGCAACAGTAAAACTCAGAGAGCCTGGGGTTTCTTCTGAGGATGGGAAATCAGAAGCCGGCAGTGTTGTCAAAGTAAAGCGGCTGCGGCCAGCCTTAATCAACACTTTTTGCTCGTCTACTTTAAAGTCAATTAAGGCATCGGCAGGTAGGTTTTTGCAGATATCCATTAACTTACGGGCTGGCACAGTAATTTCGCCCGGTTGCGCGGGTTCTTCTAAAGTAATACGTGCCGCCAGTTCCACTTCAGTATCAGTACCGGTCATGGATAGATTCTGACCGTCGATGACCAGTAATACGTTGGATAGCACAGGCATAGTTTGCTTGCGTTCAACGACACCGGCTACCAATTGCAGCGGTTTTAATAAGGCTTCGCGTTGAATAGTGAAGTGCATGGTTTGATCCTTACTTAAAAGTGCTGGCACTGCTTATGTAGTTAACGTGCGCAATAGGTTTTTATAATCTTCGCGGATATCTGCATCAGTTTCGCTCAGTTCAGCAATTTTGCGGCAGGCATGCAAGACCGTTGTATGGTCACGACCACCAAACGCATCGCCAATTTCTGGCAAGCTGTGGTTGGTGATTTCTTTCGATAATGCCATGGCAACTTGACGTGGACGAGCAACCGAACGCGAGCGGCGTTTGGATAAGATATCGGAAATTTTAATTTTGTAATACTCAGCCACGGTGCGCTGAATATTATCAATGCTGACAAGTTTATCTTGCAGGGCTAACAAGTCTTTGAGTGACTCACGAATCAACTCAACGGTGATCGGCTCATTGGTAAAGTGTGAGTGAGCAATCACCCGCTTTAAAGCACCTTCTAATTCACGCACGTTAGAGCGAATGCGCTGCGCGATAAAGAATGCGCAATCGTGAGACAGTTGCACCCTGCTCTGCTCGGCTTTTTTCATTAAAATCGCTACGCGCGTTTCTAATTCAGGAGGCTCAACGGCAACAGTTAAACCCCAGCCAAAGCGTGATTTTAAACGCTCTTCTAGGCCGTCAATTTCTTTAGGGTAACGGTCACTGGTGAGAATAACCTGCTGATTACCTTCGAGTAGTGCGTTAAAGGTATGGAAAAACTCTTCTTGTGAGCGCTCTTTTTTGGCGAAAAATTGAATATCGTCAATCAGTAGCGCATCCACCGAACGGTAATAATTTTTAAACTCGTTAATCGCATTGTTCTGCAGTGCCCGCACCATATCGGCAACAAAACGCTCGGAGTGCAAGTAAATCACTTTCGCGTTGGGGTTTTTCTGCAGTAAATGATTGCCCACCGCATGCATCAAGTGCGTTTTACCTAAACCCACGCCACCGTATAAAAATAGCGGGTTATAGCCATGCTTAGGGTTATCGGCTACTTGCCACGCTGCAGCGCGAGCCAGTTGGTTGGACTTGCCCTCGACAAAGCTATCAAAGGTGAAAGAGCGATTTAAAGCACTGACATGCTTAATCGCGCCCGCACCTTTGGCGCTTGAGCTGGCCGGTGCTGGGCGCTCAATACCGGTACTGGCCGGGCTATTGCCTTGCGGGCTGACAGTATGGGAGACCTGTACTGTCGGCTGCGCTGTGGGCATGGGTTGTATCGGCAAAGGTGCTTGATACGGCTCCGGGGCGCTCACAGCAGGCACAGGCGTAGCCACAGGTGGCGGTTGCGCCGGGCTGTTAATGCTGGTGCGCGTCTTCGCCTTGCTACCAATCAGCAGAGCAATAGAGGGCGCATTACCGTTATTACGCTCGGCCATCAGTTCGAGTAAACGGTTGATATATTTATCGTTGACCCAATCTAATACAAAGCGGTTCGGGGCGAAAATATGCAGCTCATCACCGACGGCTTCAACTTGTAATGGACGGATCCAGGTGTTGAAATGCTGAGCAGGCAGTTCATCGCGCAAAAAATCGACAGACTGTAGCCAAAGTTCGACAGACACAGAGATCCCTCAAGTAAAACAACAAAATTACGACCTGCTATTGTAGCCTTCAGAGGCAAAGTTATCCACAGGCGCAGTAAAAATAGTGCAGATGGTCATGGGCGTAAATCAGCCGCTTGTGACAGGTTGCACTGGATTAAATTGATACTATCAGGGTGATAAATATGGTGACTTTGGGTGAGTTAACCGCTTGGCTCTTGGTGCTGCTCACGATTGCTTGGATCTGGCGTGGGCACGGGGTGCGTGAACGCGCCTTATGGTATGTGCGCCGTCACTGTGAGCAGGAACAGGTGCAGTTACTCGACGGTAACGTGGCCTTAAAAGGCTGGCGAATTGTGCTGGATGGCAAAGGCCAAAAGCGTTTAGCACGGCTGTATGGCTTTGAGTTTACCGTGACCAGTCAAGAACGCTTGGCCGGTACAGTGGCGATGTTTGGACGGCATTTAGCGAAGATTGACATGCAGGCATACCCGATGCCCAACCAGAATGATGATCATCAGGATGCTATTGTTGTGCAGCCACAAAGGTCACCTAGCCATACCGCTAACAATAATGTGATTGAAATGCAGCATTGGCAAAAAACGGATCAGCGTCCAGATTGATCAGCTCTGTAGGCACGCTGGCACAGATTAGGCTGTTACTCAGCGCTTAAATTGAAGTCTATCCGCTTGAGCCACTCGGCTTCTTTTTCAAAATCAGCCAGTGTGAGTGGGTTGGTATTGAGCCAGTTCTCTGGGAAGCGAATATGCAAGCTGTTTGGGGTCACACTCAGTTGCAGTTCAGGCACTTCCTGAGTGCCGCGAATATGATGCAAAAGAATCGCAAAGCGCAATAAAATACACAGTTTGAGCAGTTGCTGGCCTTCCTCAGCAAACTCTGCAAAGCGATCTTTAGGGATGTTGCGACGGTGGCCGCGTACCAGTAAAGCTAGCATTTGTTGGTCTTGGCGCGAGAAACCTGACAGGTCTGAGTGCTCAACTAAGTAAGAGCCGTGCTTGTGATAGTGGTAATGGGCAATGTCTAAACCCACTTCATGCACACGCGCCGCCCAGCTCAACATATCGCCGTGCCATTCTTCGCTTAACTGCCAAGCGTCCGCCACTTGATCGAGCGCCTCCAGGGCTTTGAATTCAACCTTTTGCGCATGTTCAATATCAACATGGCTGCGCTCCATCAGCGCTTGAATTGAACGTTCACGTACATCTTCATGCTGATGGCGACCGAGTAAATCATAGAGCACGCCTTCGCGTAAAGCGCCATCGCACGGGGCGATTTGCTCAAGCTGTAAGGCATCAAAAATGGCTTCAATAATCGCTAAACCCGCCGGTAAAATGGCATTGCGCTCAGGTTTTACGCCGGGGATATTGATTTTATCAATGTCACCCAGCGCAAATACAGTCTGCTTTAACCACGCCAGCCCTTCACTGTTGATGATGTCATTGGTCAGACCTTGCGCCGTAATGGCTTGCGCCACTGAGCGAATCGTACCTGATGCACCGACAGTTTCTTGCCAGCCCATACGGCGCAGGCTTTGCTCAAGCTCCATGAGTTCGAGACGTGCGGCGGTATAGGCTTGGGCATAACGTGCAGGGGTAACGATACCGTCTTTAAAGAAGCGCTGAGTAAAGCTGACGCAACCCATCTGTAAGCTGCCACGCAATTGCGATTCAAAGGCTTGGCCAATAATAAATTCAGTACTGCCACCGCCGATATCAATCACCAAGCGCTTGCCCGGTGCATCTGCCAAGGTATGCGAGACACCTAAATAAATCAGACGTGCTTCTTCGCGACCGGAAATAACATCAACATCGTGGCCTAAAATCTCTTCGGCACGTTGGATGAAATCTTGGCGGTTATGGGCAATGCGCAAAGAACTGGTGCCCACAACACGCACTGCACCTTGGGGTAAACCATGAATCAGTTGCGAAAAACGACGCAAACAATCGAGCCCGCGCTCAATCGCATCTTCTTGCAGTTTTAGGTCCGTGCCAAGGCCGGCGGCCAGTTGTACTTTCTCACCAATGCGCTCAAGGATACGAATTTCACGCTGATCTGTTTTGGCGAGCACCATATGAAAACTGTTAGAGCCCAAGTCAATGGCGGCAATCAGAGGAAAATGTTTGGGAGCAGAGGTGGGCATACTACTATTCCGAGAAAATATGAGTTCTATCCTGCCATGCTATGGCGCATTCGCCAATTTAAATCACTGTACTCTAGGGCGAAGTAAAAGATAAATGAAAATACGATAATGCAATGCTGCTTTCGTTACCGGCAAAGTCAGGCTATGATTATCGCAACTATTTAATTATATCCGCTATTACGGAGAGGTTTCATGAGCGATCACATTACTAACATTAGCGATTCAAGCTTTGACCAAGATGTATTGCAAGCTGACGGCCCTGTATTGGTTGATTACTGGGCTGAGTGGTGTGGGCCATGCAAAATGATTGCTCCTGTTTTAGAAGACGTTGCAGTTGAGTTTGCTGGCAAAGTTAAAATTTGTAAGCTCAATATCGATGACAACCAAGGCACACCACCCAAATACGGTGTACGCGGTATTCCAACACTGATGTTGTTCAAAAACGGCAACGTTGAAGCAACAAAAGTAGGTGCGTTATCTAAAAGCCAGTTGGTTGCTTTCTTAGAAAGCCACATTTAATCGTCAAAACTGTGCTCTATCAGCGTTTAGTGTGTGCTTTATTGACTTACACACTAGACGCCTTCAATCGCAAGTGGTAAATTCCGTTTTTGTAACGCTTAAGCCGTTATAAGTCTGCATGCCGTCGCCGATATCATATGCGGCTCTGAACATACAATCGATTGTTCTCCTCGCGGTACGCCTTCCAAGCTAAGAGCTTGCCCATTCCTCCTAAATTATATCATCGTCATTCCCTATGAATCTGACCGAATTAAAACAAAAACCCGTTGCTGAATTGCTAGAAATGGCTGAGCAAATGGGACTCGACAACATGGCTCGTTCACGCAAGCAAGATATTATCTTCTCCCTACTCAAGCGCCATGCGCGTGGTGGTGAAGAAATCTCTGGTGACGGTGTCCTGGAAATTTTACAAGATGGTTTTGGCTTTCTGCGCTCTGCAGATTCGTCATACCTGGCTGGGCCTGATGATATTTACGTATCACCGAGCCAGATTCGCCGTTTTAACTTAAGAACGGGCGACACCATTATGGGCAAAATTCGTCCACCTAAAGAAGGTGAGCGTTATTTTGCACTGTTGAAAGTGGATGAGATCAACTTTGATCGTCCAGAAAACGCCCGTAATAAAATTCTGTTTGAAAACCTGACACCGTTATTTCCAACTAAGCGTCTGACCATGGAAATTGGTAACGGCTCAACGGAAGACTTAACCGGTCGGGTGATTGATTTGGCTGCACCTATTGGTAAAGGCCAGCGTGGTTTGATTGTGGCACCGCCTAAAGCCGGTAAAACTATCATGCTGCAAAATATCGCCTCGAACATTACCCGTAACAACCCTGAGTGCCATCTCATCGTTTTGCTGATTGATGAGCGCCCAGAAGAAGTCACGGAAATGCAGCGTACCGTACGCGGTGAAGTGGTTGCTTCAACCTTTGATGAGCCACCGACCCGCCACGTGCAAGTGGCTGAAATGGTCATCGAAAAAGCCAAGCGCTTGGTTGAGCACAAAAAAGATGTGGTGATTTTGCTCGACTCCATCACCCGTTTAGCCCGTGCTTACAACACCGTGATTCCAAGCTCCGGCAAGGTGCTCACCGGTGGTGTCGATGCGCATGCGTTAGAGAAACCCAAACGTTTCTTTGGTGCGGCACGTAACATTGAAGAAGGTGGATCATTGACCATAATCGCGACGGCTCTGGTTGAGACCGGCTCGAAAATGGATGAAGTGATTTACGAAGAGTTTAAAGGTACCGGTAATATGGAGCTGCAACTTGAGCGCCGTATTGCGGAAAAACGCGTGTTCCCAGCGATCAATATCAATCGCTCAGGCACCCGTCGTGAAGAGTTGTTAACCAGTGAAGATGAGCTGCAGCGCATGTGGATTTTGCGCAAACTGTTACATCCTATGGATGAAACGGCGGCCATTGAGTTTTTATTGGACAAGCTTAAAGACACGAAAACCAATGAAGAATTTTTCATGTCGATGAAGCGCAGTAAATAACCCTCGTTGAGTCCTCAAGGTACTGAGCAGCTATGAATTATTCCTTGATTCGCCTGCTCAGCGCTTGATCTGCTACGGATAACATCATGCAATATACTGACCTTAGAGACTTCATTCGCGGCCTCGAGCAGCGTGGTGAACTCAAGCGTATTCAAGTACCCGTATCCCCTGTTTTAGAAATGACAGAAATTTGTGATCGTACCTTGCGCAAAGGCGGTCCGGCTTTACTGTTTGAAAATCCCACTGGATTTAGCATGCCGGTGTTGGGCAACCTGTTTGGTACACCTGAGCGTGTTGCCATGGGCATGGGGGCAGAAACAACGGCTGAGTTGCGTGAGATTGGTAAATTATTAGCTGCCCTGAAAGAGCCTGAGCCACCCAAAGGCTTTAAAGACGCTTGGAATAAGTTGCCGATGTTTAAAAAGGTGTTGTCGATGGCGCCGAAAGTGCGCAAAGACGGCCCTTGCCAAGAAGTGATTATTGAAGGCGATGATGTTGATCTCACTGCATTACCTATCCAAACCTGTTGGCCGGGTGATGCAGCACCGCTGATTACCTGGGGCCTCACCATCACTAAAGGTCCGCATAAAGAGCGGCAAAATCTCGGTATTTATCGCCAGCAAGTGCTGGGGCGTAATAAAGTCATTATGCGTTGGCTCAGTCACCGTGGTGGCGCACTGGATTTTCGTGATTGGTGCAAAACCTACCCCGGTCGTCCCTACCCTGTCGCCGTGGCTTTAGGTGCTGACCCTGCGACTATTTTAGGTGCAGTCACGCCCGTGCCAGATACCTTGTCTGAATATGCTTTTGCCGGTTTGCTACGTGGTTCGCGCACCGAGTTAGTCAAAGCCATTGGCAGTGATTTACAAGTGCCGGCACAAGCGGAAATCGTTTTAGAAGGGCATATTTACCCCGGCGAGATGGCCGACGAAGGGCCTTACGGTGATCACACCGGTTATTACAACGAAGTGGATAGCTTTCCCGTGTTTACTGTGGAACGCATTACTCGTCGTAAAGACGCGATTTACCACAGCACCTACACCGGTCGTCCACCGGATGAACCGGCAATTTTAGGTGTGGCACTCAATGAAGTCTTTGTGCCTATTTTGCAAAAGCAATTTCCGGAAATTGTCGATTTTTATCTGCCACCCGAAGGGTGTTCTTACCGCATGGCGGTGGTCACTATTAAGAAACAATACCCAGGCCACGCTAAGCGTGTGATGCTCGGTGTCTGGAGTTTCTTGCGTCAGTTTATGTACACCAAATTTGTGATTGTGGTGGATGACGATATAAATGCGCGCGATTGGACGGATGTGATTTGGGCAATTACCACGCGCATGGATCCGAGCCGTGATACCGTTTTAATCGACAATACACCCATCGATTATCTCGATTTTGCTTCACCCGTTTCGGGGTTGGGCAGCAAAATGGGCTTGGATGCTACGCACAAATGGCCCGGTGAAACCAACCGTGAATGGGGTCAAGTGATTGAGCAAGATCCAGCCGTGAAACAGCGTATTGATGAAATGTGGTCAGAGCTGGGTATCGATTGATACGTGCTGCTAAATACTGAATGATGTTTACCAAGGAAGCCGTTACCGATGAAAGTAACATTACAGCCCTCAGGGCATACGCTTGAAGTCCTGCCAGCTGAAAATATTATTGATGCGGCACGCCGTTTAGGCTTTGATGTGCCGCACAGTTGTCGTAACGGTAACTGCCATATCTGTGGTGCACAATTACTCAGCGGCCGTATGCGTCAAGGTGATGCTGTATTGGAGGCAGGTGAAGTATTGACCTGTCTGGCGCAGCCTTTGACAGACTGCGAATTGCACTGGGATGCGGTGTTTGCTGCGGATGAGTTACCCGAAGTTAAGCTGGCTTGCCAGTTTGTCAGTGCAACGCCTTTGGGTGCGGACGTGTTTTCTGTACGTTTGCGTTTACCTGCAGGTAAAGAAGTGCGTTATCACGCCGGTCAGCATGTGTTGTTGCAGCGTGAAGATGGCAGTGTCAGCGCTTTTTCTATTGCTTCTGCACCGCAGCAAGGCCGTGAGCTGGAATTGCATATTTTGGCACGTGATAGTGCGACCGTAGACTTACTCAAGTACTTACAAAAAGAGCGTATGGCTCAGATTCAAATGCCTTTTGGTGATGTGCACTTAGCCGGTGCGGATGAGCGTCCATTGCTGCTGATCGCTGCTGGTACAGGGATGGCGCAGATGCACAGCTTGATTGAGTACTGCCGAGCAACGGGGTTTAGCCAGCCTATCCATGTGTATTGGGGCGCACGCGTTGCTGATGATTTTTATACCTTGAAAAATCTAGAACATTGGCTAGCCATGCCGCAACTGCATTTTCATCAGATTGTCAGTGAAGACAGCGGCTGGCAAGGGCGCGCGGGTTTGCTGTATGAAGCCGTGTGCAGCGATATTAAAAACTTAAGTGATTATCGCGTGATGGTCAGTGGCTCTCCGGCGATGGTATACGGCACTTTTGATGCTTTAGTTGCCGCCGGTATGCAGCCCGAGCAAATGCAGGCTGATGTGTTTGCTTACGCACCGCGTCCCGCATAAGAGTCACTGGGCTTTGATGGCGCGTTGCTCCTTTGCCAGTAACGCGCGTTTACGCTCCACTCCCCAGCGATAACCCGAAATCCCGCCATCGGCACGCAATACTCGATGGCAGGGAATCACCAACGCCAGTGGATTTCTAGCGCAGGCATTAGCAACTGCGCGCACAGCTTTAGGTTTGTGTAAACGTTGTGCAATGTCGCTGTAGCTTAAGGTTTCGCCCACCGCGATGGTTTGTAAAACAGCCCAGACCGCTTGTTGAAAATCAGTACCTTGAATATCCAGTTGCAGCTTAAAAGGCGTTAACGGCTGTGCTAAAAAATCCGTAACATTGCGTATATCTGCAGCGAGCGCCGCATCGTTTTTTCGCAAGTGCGCGTGCGGCTGGCGTTTTTGCAAATCAGCGTACAGTTCGGCTGCTGTATCCCCTAATAAAATGCTACAAACGCCACGTTCGCTGCGCGCAACTAAAATCACCGCAAAATCTGTTTCTATCGTAGAAAATTCAATAACGGCTGTGGGTGTCTGTGGCATACATACTCCTTTTGCAGGTTGTGTTGGGTGGGTATCTAACACCTTTAACTTAGACATTAGCGCAAAAGTGCGCGCAATACAGGCTGCACATCATACAAGGCGGGTTGTTGTGCTTAAATACGCACTACTGCAAGTCTTAAATGAGTAGGCTAAAATAGTCAGCCAGCTTAAACCTATGGTTGAGCTGCGACTTGGCCAATGAATGAGGTTTAGAGAAAAATGCGTGAGAAACCAACACCACCAGAAGATTATGAATGCTGTGAGAGTGAATGCTCACCTTGTGTTTGGGATACCTACTACGATGAGGTACGTGAATGGCAAGCAGAACAAACGGCTGCTAAAAACGCGGCTGAACAGCCTGCTAGCGATACTGAATCGAGTCAATAAAGTATGTTGTGTGCTGCATACATTGCGCACTCTATAGTGCATTTTGATTGCTCTATTGCATGGTAAATACAGCTTTAAAATCTTGCAGCACAAGTCGTGCCGTTAGACCGTTATAGAATTGTTTTCTTACATACTTTAAAGACGCGGCACCCCTAGGTTTTGCCTTAGGAAAAGGACTACACTCAGCAAACTTTTTAACTGCTTGCTGGGGACTAAAATGACAACCGTTTTGTTGGTTTTAGCGTTCTTAGGCTTTTTATCCATTGTGGTCGAAGATTTCACCAAAATTGATAAAGCTAAAACGACCTTGTTTTTCGGTACGCTGGTTTGGGTGCTGTATTTTATTGCACCGCCGAACGGTTTAGACACGCCGCAGTTGATGCATGCGCTGAATGAAAACCTGCTAGAAATTGCCACGCTGTGGTTGTTTTTAATGGCCGCGATGACCTTTGTGGCTTATGTGTCACACAAAGGCGTGATTGATGGCATCGTTAACAAGGTGATGCCCACGCACATGAGTGAGCGGCGCTTGATGCTGGTTACAGGTTTGTTTGCCTTTGTCTTCTCTTCGATGGCTGACAACATCACCGCAACGCTGGTGTGCATTACCGTGTTGCTGAGCTTGAATCTCAATACGGATAAGTTGCTGCGTTATATCGTACTAGTGGTCTTTGCGGTTAACTCGGGTGGTGCAGCATTGATCACCGGTGATGTGACTACGCTGATGATTTTCTTAGCGGGTAAAGTCAAGATTGCGGATCTGGTGTTGCTGAGCTTACCGGCTTTGAGTGCCGTATTATTTTTAGCATTTATCCTGTCGCGTTCGCTGACGGGGGATGTGGTGTTGGTCAAGCGTGATATTACCATTGCCAAAGGCGATCAAATTATTACGGCGCTATTTTTAGCGACCATTATTGGTACCATTGGTGCGAACGTGGCTTTTGGTATTCCGCCAGTATTGTCATTTTTATTTGGCCTTGCAGTGATGTTTATGGCTGTGCATTTCTTAAATAAAGATGAACCTATCTTGGAATATGTGCGCAAAATTGAGTTTGATACGCTGCTGTTTTTCTTAGGTGTATTACTGCTGGTCGGGATGTTGAAAGAACTGCAGGTACTGGAACACTTCCCTACCCTGTATGAAAAATTACCGGTGATGGCAGCTAATTACTCGGTCGGTTTGTTTTCTGCTTTGATTGATAACGTGCCTTTGACGGCGGCTTTACTTAAATCTGGCATTAGCATGAGCGAAGGCGAGTGGTTGACTCTCACCTATTCTGTCGGTGTGGGGGGTTCACTACTGGCGATTGGTTCGGCTGCTGGCGTGGTGGCGATGAGTAAAATACCGGCGCTGACCTTTATTGCCTACTTGCGTTATTTTGGCTATTTAATCTTGGCATATAGCGTTGGTTTTTTAGGCGTGGTGGCGATAAGCTACGCATTGTAATTGTTAGTCTGTTTTGCAAAGCCAGCCTGAGAGCTGGCTTTGTTGTTTTTAAACGATCGAGCCTAGCTACTCTACAGTGCGTGTGCGGATTGTCGGTGTGTCCATCCCGCGTATATGAGTTGCGTATGGGATCAGCTAAAGGAGAAAAAGGTTCACAGCACTGGCGTAGCCGACTAAGCTGTGCGACCTTTTGTCAGGCTTAGATTTAAATCGACCTGAAGGTGTGGCGTTTTGGCTGTGTGCCTTGTGGCTATAGCTGCTCAATGTATGAGTGCGGAGTTTTTATGAGTGATGGTTTTGTGGTGGAGTTAAACAGTTATTACACCCTGATTGCAGCGACAGTGGTGTTGCTATTTGGGCGCATTTTGGTCAAACGCGTGCGCGTGCTCAATGACTTCAATATTCCTGAGCCGGTGGTGGGTGGCTTAATTGCTGCACTATTGGTGTTGGCTTTACATCAGTTCAATGGTTTTTCGATACAGATTGAAAAAGGCCTGCAAGATGGCTTTATGTTGATGTTTTTTGCATCAATTGGTTTAAGTGCTGATTTTAGTCGACTTAAAGCGGGCGGTTTACCCTTGGTGTTGTTCACGGTGATAGTGGCCGGCTTTATTCTGGTGCAAAACGCTGTGGGTATCAGTTTAGCCACGCTGCTGGACTTAAAACCGCTCACAGGCTTGATTACCGGCTCAGTGACTTTAGTCGGTGGACATGGCACGGCAGCCGGTTGGGGACAGATTTTTGAAACTGATTTTGGTGTGCAAGGCGCGGTAGCCTTAGGCATGGCCTGTGCTACTTTTGGTTTGGTTTGTGGTGGTTTAATTGGTGGTCCGGTCGCGCGCCGTTTACTGAAAAAAGTACAGACACCAGGTGAAGATACGGACATTGAAGCGCGTGTAACCTTTGAACAGCCGCAGCAGCAGCGCATGATTACCGCTGATACGGCGATAGAAACTTTGGCATTGTTTGCCGTGTGTTTAGCCAGTGCGTCTTACTTATCCAGCTTTATGGCTGAGCATTTCAGTGATTCAAAAATTGTCATTCCGACCTTTGTTTGGGCGCTCGGCTCGGGTGTCGTGGTGCGTAATGTGCTATCGAGCATCTTTAATGTGAGCATTTTTGATCGCTGTGTCGATGTGTTTGGTAACGTGTCTTTATCACTGTTTTTAGCCATGGCATTGCTCAGCTTAGAGTTGTGGGTGATTAAAGATTTGGCAGTACCTTTGGTGATTATTCTAAGTGTACAAGCCATTTTACTGGTGTTGTTTGCGGTGTTTGTGGTTTTCCGTGTGATGGGTAAAGACTATGATGCTGCGGTTTTAGCCGGTGGTTTCTGTGGTTTTGGCATGGGGGCAACACCAACGGCGGTGGCTAATATGCAAGCGGTCACTGATCGTTTTGGTCCATCGCATAAAGCCTTTTTGATTGTGCCAATGGTGGGGGCATTCTTTGTTGATATCTTGAATGCGACAATTTTATCGGCGATCACCTCGTTACCTTTTTGGAACTGATCCTGCGCTTCTTGTCATGTTTAAACAGCGGGTCGAGGTGAGCAGCTGTTTAAACATGCAATGTTACTCTTGGTCTTTCTAGGGCTGGATTTTGAAGAACTCACCCGGCGTGCTGCCAAAATGCTGACCAAAAGCGGCAATAAAAGCGGACATTGATTCATAGCCGCAGGCTAATGCTACCTCTGTTACTGATTGCTTTTTTTCAAGTAAAGGTAAAGCGCTGAGTAAACGTAAGCGCTGACGCCACACACGAAATGTGAGTCCGGTTTGTTGTACAAACAAGCGACTTAAGGTTTTCTCTGAAAGCTGTAAACGCTGCGCCCACTGGCTTAAGGTGTCGCTGGCATCCGGATGCTTCTGCAGTTGCGTGACAATTTTATGCAGGCGTTTATCGCTGGGTAAAGGCAGCATCAAGCCTGTATCGGGCGCATAGGTCAGTTGATCTAATAAAACCTCAGCTAAGCGCCCTGCTGCGCTGTCCTCGTCGTATTCCACGGGTAAATCAGCAAAGGCGCGAATCAGTTCTTTGAGTAATGCGCTGACTTCCACCACTCGGCAATTAAGCGGTGCATGGGTGAGTGCTTGTTGATCAATATATAGGCTACGGATTTGTGTATCCGCTGAGCAGTGCACACGATGTTTGACGCCAGCAGGAATCCATACTGCACGCTGCGGTGGTGCAATAAAGCGTCCTTGTGCGGTTTGTATTTCGAGTACGCCGCTGATGGCATAAGAAAACTGCACCCAAGGATGACTGTGCCTATAGCCTAAAATTTTATTGGGCAGCGCCTCAGTTTGCCCATAAATGGGGCGTGGTAACTGTGTTAATTCGCTGAGGCGTTGCTCAAGCATAGTGTGCATGTCCGTTAGTCGATACTCTTTGGCTGATTGGCGTTAGCCGGATTATTTCATATCCAGTAGAGTCGCGTCATCTTAGATTTGATGGTGCTTTGAGCTATGTTTCGTTTGCGTATTCTGTTTGATAACTTCACTCTGATTTTGATCGCAGTGGTGTTGGCAGCGACCTTTATTCCTGCGCATGGCGTGGGTGCCACTGTCTTTCAATGGCTGACTAATTTTGCCATTGCCCTGCTGTTTTTTCTGCATGGTGCCAAGCTGTCGCGTCATGCAATTATTGCTGGGGTGATGCATTGGCGTTTGCATCTGCTGGTGTTTGCTTGCACCTTTATTTTATTTCCGTTGCTGATGCTGTCGTTGCAGCCGTTGATTCGACCCATTCTGGGTGATGAGTTGTGGGTGGGTATGCTGTATTTAGCGGCCCTGCCGGGGACGGTGCAGTCGGCGATTGCTTTCACGTCGATGGCACGCGGCAATATTCCTGCGGCGGTCTGTGCAGCCTCGGCTTCGAGTTTGGTGGGGATTTTAGTCACGCCTTTGTTGGTGAAAATGATGCTGGATGCTGATGCGGGCACGACCGGTATGTTGGAGGCAGTGATTAAGATCAGTGTGCAATTATTACTGCCGTTTTTATTGGGTCACTATATGCGCCGCTGGATTGGCAAATGGGTTGATCGTAATGCGCGTTGGTTAAAAAATGTGGATCAAAGTTCGATTTTATTGGTGGTGTACACGGCTTTTAGTGCAGCGGTGATAGGTGGTTTATGGAGTGCGGTGCCGCCATCGTCATTGGTGATGTTGAGTGTGATCTGTTGTGTGATTTTGGCGATTGTCTTGTCTGCTACGACTTGGCTGGCGCGGCGTTTTAAGTTTAATAAAGAAGATGAAATTACTATTGTGTTCTGTGGCTCAAAAAAGAGTATGGCGACGGGTATTCCGATGGCTTCGGTGTTGTTTGCTGGGGGTGCAGTAGGTCCAGCGATTTTGCCTTTAATGGTTTTTCATCAAATTCAATTGATGGTGTGTGCGGTGATGGCGCAACATTATGCGCAGCGTTGTGAGCAAGACGATGCGCGCTGTGATTGATGTAAAACGCTGAGTTCGGATTGCAAAGCTATGAGTGCTATTTGTGCATATCACAGCACGTTGCTCGTTGAAGAACTGTTGGTGCATGCCGTACCTTGTGAGTATCGCTTTTCCCTCAACGGGTCATCCTGACCCGATTCGGGCGCTACGCCATCCTTGGCTCGCTGGTCGCGACACTCACAAGGTACTCATTGATCAGTGATGTTGTTTGCGAGTTTATAGTGCGGCTCTTTTAAAACCATCATTTTGAGCCGTGCTATTCGTTTGCAGCTGAGTGTAAATCTACCGAGTTGATTGAAGCTGCAATAGGGCCAACACTGCAGGTATTTGATGAGTACTTGGGGGTGGGTGTGACGAGCGAAGCCATGGATGGCGTAGCGCCGGAGTTGAACCCTGGATGGGTTCATCGACGGACAAACACCCACTCCAAAGTACGGTATGCACCATTCAGCAAGCGACAATATAGAGCAGTAAAAGTGTGTTAGCAGGTCGTTATAGCTGCACTTTTTGTGGCTTTCCAGTACGCGCAAGACAATACACATCAACCCGCGCGGCACCTTGCGCCAGTAAAATACCGCTGATTATTGAGCAGGTGGTGCCGGTGGTCAGCACATCATCGACCAAAACAATATGCTTATCTTTAATCTGCGCTGGGTCGGTTATTTGAAAAGCGTTATGCAGATTAGCGCGGCGTGCTGTGGCATTGAGGCCTTGTTGGCTAATGGTTTCGCGCGTGCGCAACAGGAGGTGTTTGGGGTTGTGGATGGTTAAGGATTTGCCCAGCCAATCACAGATCATTTGCGCTTGATTATAGCCGCGTTGACGTTGTCGGCCTTTCGCCAAGGGCACCGCGAGTAACAGGTCAGGTCGTTTGATACCTTCATCAAAGTAATATTCTAGGTGCTGCCTGAGCAAAGCACTGAGCAATTGCCCATAGGGCCAGTTCTGCTGATATTTAAAGCGACTGATCAGCGTATCAACCGGAAAAGTAAACTCAAAAGGCGTCATCACCTGAGTGAATAAAGGTGGATGATGCGTGCAGTCGGCGCAGAGCGCGTGCTGATCAGGGATCGGTAAAGCACATTGCTGGCAGTGCTGCTGCAGCCATGGCAGCTCGGCTTCGCACGGCTCGCACAGCGCAAGCAAACGCCGAGCAGGAGCGTCACACAATAAACAGTTCTGTTTGCTTTTTAACCAATGGTAAACCTTTGAAATTATATCCGGTTGACAAGACATGACGCCTCCCTGAGAATTATTGCCGTGCATCCTGCACAGTTAAAGTTTAGCAGCCCGCCGTTTAATCGCTAATAAAAATAAGCGGCGTATAAAAAGGATAACCGATGAACGCCAGCCTAAATTCTGTGACACGCCACAATTGGACACTGACCGAAGTGACCGCTTTGTTACAGCAGCCTTTTAACGACTTGATCTTTCAAGCACAAAGCATGCATCGCCAGCACTTCAATGCCAATCGCGTGCAAGTTTCGACTTTACTGTCGATTAAAACGGGTGCTTGCCCAGAGGATTGTAAATATTGTCCGCAGTCTGGGCACTACAACACTGGGCTGGATAAAGAAAAGCTGATGGAAGTGCAGAAGGTTTTGGACGAAGCCAAACGCGCCAAAGAGATTGGTTCAACGCGTTTTTGCATGGGCGCAGCGTGGAAGCATCCTTCGGCGAAAGATCTGCCTTATGTCTTGGAAATGGTGAAAGGCGTTAAAGCCATGGGCATGGAAACCTGCATGACCCTTGGTAAGTTAGATGAAGCGCAAACCCAAGCATTGGCTGATGCCGGTTTAGATTATTACAACCACAACCTTGATACTTCGCCAGAGTTCTACGGCAATATTATTACCACCCGTACCTATGCCGAGCGCTTACAAACTTTAAGTTATGTACGTGATGCGGGAATGAAAATCTGCTCAGGCGGTATTTTGGGCATGGGCGAATCCATTGCTGACCGTGCTGGCTTGTTGATCCAGTTGGCCAATTTGCCAGAGCACCCAGAAAGTGTGCCGATCAATATGTTGGTGAAAGTTGAAGGCACGCCGTTAGAAAATGCCGAGGATGTCGATCCCTTTGATTTTATCCGCATGCTCGCTGTGGCGCGGATTATGATGCCTAAATCTCATGTGCGTTTGTCTGCAGGCCGTGAACAAATGAACGAGCAGATGCAGTCTTTAGCGTTTCTAGCGGGTGCTAACTCGATTTTCTACGGTGAAAAGCTTCTGACCACTGCCAATCCACAAGCGGATAAGGATATGCAGTTGTTTGCCCGTCTTGGGATCAAACCAGAAGCCCGTGAAGAGTATGCCGATGAAGTGCATCAGGCAGCTATTGAGCACGCCATCATCGAGCAGCGCGATGCCTCATTATTTTACGATGCGGCCACACACTAAATGATCCTGTGAGTGGGCAGGCTGCCAGGCTTGCCACTCGCATTACGACCTTGCCTGAAAACCTTACTTTGGATTGTCATGAGCTTCGACCTTGCTGCACGTTTGGCCGCCCGCCAAGCCGATAACCTTTACCGCCAACGGCCACTATTGCAAAGCCCACAAGGGCCTGTAGTGCAGGTGGATGGTAAAGAGTATTTGGCCTTTTCATCCAATGATTATCTAGGCTTAGCCAATCACCCGCAGGTGGTGGATGCTATGCAGCAGGGCGCTGCACGTTGGGGCGTCGGTGGTGGTGCTTCGCATTTAGTCATTGGCCATAGCGAGCCGCATCATCAGCTGGAGCAGGCATTGGCAGAGTTTACTGGCCGCGACCGTGTGCTACTGATGAGCAGCGGTTATATGGCCAATTTAGCGGTTATTACCGCGCTGGTTGGGCAGGGTGATACTGTGCTGCATGACCGTCTTAACCATGCCTCGCTGCTGGATGCTGGGCTGTTATCAGGCGCGCGCTTTAGCCGTTATTTACACAATGATCTCGACAGCCTCAAGCAGCGTTTCCAGCGTGCGCAGGGTCATACGCTGCTAGTCACCGATGGCGTTTTTAGCATGGACGGTGATTTAGCGCGCTTGCCCGAATTAGCAGAGCAGGCCAAAGCCCATCGGGCATGGCTGATGGTGGATGATGCCCATGGTTTTGGTG
>CANRHT010000008.1 GCA_947630465.1 uncultured Pseudomonadaceae bacterium | reverse complement strand
TCACCAATCAGCCCACTTTTATGTGCACCGACAGGATTAAAATAGCGCAGCAGAGCGATACTCCAGCGCGGCTCAGAGAGGGCTAAATCACGCAGAATCTCTTCGATCATCAGCTTGGAGCGGCCATAAGGATTGGTAGGAGTACCCGTTGGGCAATCTTCGCTAATCGGCATCTGCTTGGGTTCGCCATACACAGTCGCGGACGAACTGAACACCAAATTAAAGACACCTGCTGCGGCCATCGCTTGAAATAACACCACACTGCCGCTGACGTTATTCTCATAATAAGCCAGTGGCTGTTGCACGCTTTCGCCGACTGCTTTTAAGCCAGCGAAATGCAAAACAGCGCTAATGCTGTGCTGCGTGAAAATGGAATCAAGCAGAGTGCGATCAAGAATGTCACCTTCAATAAAAGTAGGTTTTTTTCCACAAATCGCTTCCACACGACGCAGGGATTCCAGCGAACTATTGGCGAGATTGTCCAACACAATCACTTCATGTCCCGCTTCCAACAACGCCAGCGTGGTATGCGAACCAATATAGCCAGCGCCACCGGTTACTAAAATAGATTGCTGCATGCTATGGCCTCATATCCTTAAATTAATACGCTGTATGCGTCGGTGTGCTGAGCGGCTGCGCTACAGAACTGCGCTTTCTACGCCATTGCAAAAAGCTGACGACCAACAGTAATAATACGCCTGGAATCCACATGATTTCTTTACGCATGCGGTCGGTTGGCGCACGTACCAGCACAATTTCTTGATCAAACTCTAATCCTAAATCAGCCGCTTGACTGGCAAAGGCCACGTTGTCGATCAAGGTTTTACCGTCTTCTTCAACCAACATTAAGCCCAGTGCTTGCATCCGCTCTTCACCATTGGCTCCGCCCGGTACAGGCAAGAGCACGACAAATTCATGCTGCTCGCCGAGATCATCTTCACCTTTAATACGCAAACGTAAGTTACTGCCCTCATCAACTTGTCCCAAAGCTTGGATCATGTGACTGGGGGCAATATCTTGGTAAGGATCGTGGGCGATATCCATCCAGAAACTGGGACGGAATAAGGTAAAGGCGACCAGTAATAACAAGACACTTTCGTACCAGCGGCTGCGGGTAATAAACCAACCTTGGGTGCCAGCAGCAAAAATGAGCATCGCGATAGTGGCGACAATAAAAATCAAAATACCATGTAACACACCAATATTAATCAGCAGTAAATCGGTATTAAAGATAAATAAGAATGGCAATGCGGCAGTACGCAAGCTGTAGTAGAACGCCTGCACCCCAGTTTTAATGGGATCGCCTTTTGATACGGCGGCGGCTGCAAATGAAGCCAGACCCACAGGTGGGGTGACATCAGCCATGATGCCAAAATAGAAAACAAATAAATGCACGGCAATCAGCGGCACAATTAAGCCATTTTGCTGGCCAAGGGTCACAATCACCGGTGCTAATAAGCTAGACACTACGATGTAGTTGGCCGTGGTGGGTAAGCCCATACCTAAAATCAAACTGAATACGGCAGTAAACATCAGCATCAATAGTAAGTTGCCCATAGAGAGCAATTCCACTAAGTCAGCTAAGACTAAACCCACGCCTGTTTGCGATACCGCACCAACAATTACCCCCGCAGCGGCGGTGGCAATACCAATACCAATCATGTTGCGCGCGCCGGCGATCATGCCCTCACGCAGATCAACTAAGCCATCGCCCCAACCGCCGTGATCAAAGCTACCATCGGTACGCATCCAGGTTAAAATGGGACGCTGGGTGAGCAAAATAAAAATCAGCATCACGCTGCCCCAGAACGCAGACAAGCCGGGTGATAAGCGCTCAATCATCAAACACCACACCAACACCACTACAGGTAAGACAAAATGCAGACCTGATAACAATACAGTGCGGGTTTTGGGTAATTCTTCGATGGGCTTATCAGGGTCTTCTTGTTCGAGTGGTGGATTGCTCGCGGCAACTTTTAATAAGCCCAAATAAGCAATGGCTAATAAAATACCTATTCCTAACAGTGCATGCTCGCCCAGAGCGGGTTTGAGCCAACCTAAGCCGTAATACACTGCCAGCGAGATTCCAGAGATCAGTGCTGCACCAAATGCAAAGCCCGTTAAGCGGCGCAACCAAGGTTTAGGTTGGTAATTGCCGATGGGTTGCATGCCCAGTTTGAGTGCTTCTAAATGCACGATATACAGCAGCGCGATATAGGAAATGGCTGCTGGTAAAAATGCATGCTTAATGATTTCCACATAGGGAATACCGACATACTCAACCATTAAGAAGGCGGCGGCACCCATTACCGGCGGCATAATTTGCCCGTTGACCGATGAGGCCACTTCGACAGCGCCGGCTTTTTCTGCGGAAAAACCCACACGCTTCATCATTGGAATGGTAAAAGTACCAGTGGTAACGACGTTGGCGATGGATGAGCCGGAAATCATCCCGGTTAAGCCTGAAGCCACTACGGCAGCTTTGGCAGGGCCGCCACGCATATGACCCAATAAACTAAAAGCCAGTTGAATAAAATAGTTACCTGCACCGGCGCGTTCTAATAAAGCACCGAATAATACAAAGAGGAAAACGAAACTGGTGGACACCCCCAGCGCAATACCAAAGACACCTTCAGTGGTGATCCATTGATGGTTGGCCAGTGCGGTAAAACTGACACCGCGGTGCGCAAGCATGTCGGGCATATAAGGGCCAGCGACGCTGTAAGTCAAAAACAGTAAAGCAATAATGGCCAGCGGTGGACCTAAAGTACGGCGCGTGGCTTCGAGTAATAATGGAATACCAATGCAGGCAGTGATTAGATCAGCATTGGTTAAAGTGCCGGGGCGTAGGGCTAAATCTTGATAGAAAATAAATAAGTACGCCGCACTGGCTGCCGCCACCAACCCCAACGCCATATCCACTAAGGGGACACGGTTGCGTGGTGAGCGTTTAAAAGCTGGGTAGGCTAAAAAAGCCAATAACAAGGCAAAGGTTAAGTGAATAGAGCGTGTTTCTGTGTCATTAAATACCCCTGCGCCCACAATAAAAGGTAAAGGCGAGGCAATCCATAACTGAAACAGCGACCAGAGTAACGCCAGGCCGGCGATGACTTTAGCCATGATGCCGTCAGGTAGGCGTGCGCCTGAGTCTTGCGCAATCAGTTCTTCGGCGGAGAGGTGTTTATCTGACATGGCAGCTAACCTGATGAGAATCTAAAGAAACCCCTTTCTCCACACGAGGTCACGCGTGGAGAAAGGGGCAGAACACAAGCAAGCGATAGCTTATAACCAGCCGCGCTCTTTGTAGTAGCGAATAGCACCTTCATGTAAAGGTGCAGACAAACCGGCTTCAATCATTTCCTCAGCTTTTAAATCTTTAAAGGCTGGGTGCAAACGCTTGAAACGATCAAGGTTATCAAACACTGACTTCACCATTTGATAGACGAGATCAGGGCTGACTTTGCTGCTGGTTGAAAGTACGGCTTTACCGCCAATGGATGGCGTTGGCAGGTCATTACCGGTGTACAAACCACCAGGGATTTCTGCTTTAGTGTAGTAGCTTTTTTCTGCTAAGAGCGCATCAATTTCCGGGCCGGTTACTGGGACTAAAACTGCGTCTACCGTGGTAGTGGCTTCTTGAATTGCACCGTTGGGGTGGCCGACGAAGTAGGTCATCGCATCAATATTGTTGTCATTGAGGGCGCTGGCTTGCTCAGCTGCTTTAAGCTCAGCCGCTAAAGAAAACACACTGCGATCCCAACCTTTTTTCTGCATGATTTCATCAAGGGTGTCGCGTTGACCGGAACCTGGGTTACCGATATTGACGCGCTTACCTTTTAGATCATCAAAGTTAGCAATGTGTGAATCACGACGCGCCAATACAGTGAAGACTTCACTCTGTAAGGAGAACAGTGCACGCATATCATCCATCGCACCTTCGGCTTCAAAAGGCGCTAAGCCTTTCATTGCTTTGTATTGATGGTCAGATTGCATCACACCAAAGTTGAATTCACCGCTGCGAATGCCGTTAACGTTGGCTACACCACCGCCACTGGCTGGTGCGTTACAACGGATACCGCTGGTTTTGCTGTCACGGTTAATAAAACGGCAAATGGATTGGCCAGCAACGTAATACACGCCTGTTTGTCCGCCGGTACCAATAGTGATGTATTTTTCTTCGGCCTGCGCCATACCGCTCAAGCTGATACCAGCGAGGGTCATGGACAGCGCCCATGCGAGGGTTTTGCCTTTGATCATGGGAGTTCTCCTTAATTATTATTCAACGCGCTAGAGAATATAACGTATTCAGTTGCGCGTGACAGGTTGCTGCGCCCTTAAAGCAGTGCAGAGCAACGTATTTGCACTCTAATAGCTTTTAAGCCTAAAGACTATTAACTTAACGTTTTACGAAAGACTTTAGAGTTGCGCTGAAAGTTATACAGTGATGCCTTAGCGCTGGGGAGTTGCTCAAGGGTGCAAGGCTCGAAACCGCGCTCTTGAAACCAGTGTGCAGTGCGTGTGGTCAGCACAAACAGCGATGTCAGCTGTGATTTTTGTGCGCGTTGTTCAATGCGTGCCAGTAAAACATCCCCATGCCCGCCATGGCGGTAGTCGGGGTGCACAGCTAAGCAGGCCAGTTCGCCGGTGGCATGTTCGGGAAACGGATATAAAGCCGCACACGCGATAATTAAACCGTCGCGCTCAACAATACTAAACTGGGTGATTTCTCGCTCAATCAAATCACGCGAGCGGCGCACCAAAACACCTTGTTCTTCTAGCGGACGAATCAACTCCAGCAAACCACCCACATCGTCAATCTGCGCTTCGCGTACTTGTTCAAACTGACCTTGATCCACCAAAGTACCGCCACCATCACGAGTGAACATTTCTGTCAGTAAAGCGCCATCAAGGTGATAACTGATAATGTGGCAGCGCGGCACGCCACCACGGCAGGCTTGTACTGCAGCATGTAAAAGCTCTGCCTGCTCGTGTTGCACCTGTGTTCTAAAACGTTGTAAATGAGGCTCTGCATGCTGTGCTTGCAGTTCGCGAATTAAGACACCTTCAGCATCCAATAAGCCTTGCTCTGCGCTGAATAGCACGAGTTTATCGGCTTGCAGTTCAATGGCGGTGCGGGTCGCAATATCTTCGCAGGCCAGATTAAAGGTTTCTCCAGTCGGCGAATAACCCAGCGGAGGCAGCAGCACAATACTGCGGTCATCCAGTAAGCGTTTAATACCTTTGCTATCAATGCGTCGCACCTCGCCGGTGTGTAGATAATCCACACCGTCAATGACGCCTAAAGGCCGTGCTGTAACTAGATTGCCGCCCGCCACGCGTAACCGCGCACCTTGCATCGGCGAGGCAGCAATATCCATGGATAAACGCGCTTCTATTGCCGCACGTAACTGCCCAACCGCATCGAGCACGCAGCTGAGTGTTGCCGCATCAGTGATGCGCAAATCTTGATGATAGTGCGAGGCTAAACCTTTGGCGTTGAGACGTGCTTCAATTTGCGGGCGTGAACCAAACACCAGCACTAAGCGCACACCTAAACTGTGCAGGAGCACTAAGTCATGCACGGTATTGCCAAAGTTTTCATGAGCGATACTTTCGCCAGGTAACATCACCACAAAAGTGCGTTCACGGTGCGCGTTAATATAGGGCGATGAATGGCGGAGCGAGTTAACGTAATCGTGCATGAGCGTGTCCAGTCAGGGCGACAGCTCAATGATTATAACGATCTAAAGTGACGGGCTGTCAGTGCAGAGAAGAGTGCCGTTTTTTCAGGCGCGGTGCAATCACACCGCACCTGAAAAGCTTAAGGCGCAGTATTAAAGAAAGATCAGTTTCAAAATACTGAAGAAGACAATTGCCAGGAAGGCACCTGCCGGCAAGGTAATGGCCCACGACATAAAGATCGAACCAATCACACGCAAGTTCAGTGCACTGATACCGCGCGCTAAACCAATCCCTAATACCGCACCGACTAAGGTGTGCGTGGTGGAGACGGGTAAACCAATCGCAGAAGCGCCCACTACTGTGGAGGCGGTAGCCAACTCCGCAGCAAAACCACGACTGGGCGTCAGTTCAGTAATGCCGCGGCCGACGGTGGCAATGATTTTATAACCATAAGTGGCTAAACCAATTACGATACCGACCGCACCCAGCAATAATACCCAGGCTGGCACAGCGGATTTAGCACCCACTTCGCCCAGACCATTGCTTTGAATCACTCCCGCAATAGCAGCGAGTGGACCGACAGCATTGGCCACATCGTTAGCACCGTGGGCGAAAGCCATGGAGCAAGCGGTGAAGATCATTAAGGTGGCAAAGACTTTTTCGACGCTAGCGAAGTAGGTACTGCGATCGGCATCGGGCGCAATTTGCACGCGACGTAACAACACAATTCCCAGCAGCATCACTAAAATACCTGCACCCACCGCCAGCAGTACGCTTTGCTCGCTATTGATCTCAAGACCGACATGCTTCAAACCTTTTGACAGTGTCATTAAGGCAACCATAAAGCCGGTTAGAAACATATAAAAGGGTACATAACGCTTGGCGTTCTCAAAGGGATTATCAGTATTGATAATCAGCTTTTGTACACTGACGAACAGGCCGAAAGCTAAGACGCCAGATAAGAACGGCGTGACCACCCAGCTGGCAGTGATCGGTAAAATAGCACTCCAATGTACGGCCTCAACTGATACACCAAAGGCAGCGAAACCAACCACTGCACCGATAATGGTATGAGTGGTGGATACCGGCCAGCCTTTACTGGTGGCAATGAGCAGCCAAGTGCCTGCTGCCAGCAGTGCTGACATCATGCCCAAAACCAGTAAATCTGCGGTCATTACATCAATATCGACGATGCCGTTTTTAATGGTTTCGGTAACTTCTCCTCCCGCTAAATATGCACCGCAGAATTCAAAAACCATGGCAATAGCAATGGCTTGTTTAATGGTCAGTGCACGCGAGCCTACTGAAGTACCCATGGCGTTGGCGACGTCATTTGCACCAACGCCCCATGCCATAAAAAAGCCAAAAAGGCAGGCTAAGACTAATAATATAGTGCCGTAGTCTGATAGAAGAGACATAAAAAATCCGCTTGTTCCAGGTGGGGCGCGCTAATGATTAGCGCGCAAGCAATTGTTCCAGTCGGTTACCGATGCGCTCAGCGCGATCAGCAACATCACCAATCCATTCGATGATGGTGTAGAGGAACATGACATCCACAGGCGGCATGTCTTTCTCTAGCTTAAATAAGGTACGACGCACTTCAATTTGCATGCGGTCGGTATCGTGCTCAATATCTTCAAGCACTTCAATCATTGCAGTGACGCGATTGACCTCACGGTTGCCAAAACCTGTTTCCAAGATTTCATCCAACTCGTTCATTGCGGTCAGTGCTTGTTCACTGGCATCAACGACGCGTTGCACAAAAGCCAGAATCATCGGCTGTAGCGGTTGAGGAATAATCATCTGCCGGCCCAGCATCAGCCCAGCAATGTCTTTTGCGCGATTGGCAACTTTGTCCTGTACACTGAGCAGCTCAAGTAAATCTGAACGTGGTACAGGCAAAAATAGACTTTTAGGTAAGTGAATACGCACATTGCGCTTGAGTTTATCGGCTTCTTTTTCCAGCCGAGACATCTCTTGTTGGACCTCTTCAACACGCGTCCAATCTTGCGCGATGATGGCTTGGAAAAAAGGCACCAAATTTGATGCACACTCATGTGCTTTGGCGATGTGCTGTTGCATTGGCCCAATGGGTGAGCGACCAAACAAACTAACAAACGGGTTTATCGACATAAGAGAGCTGCGCTCGATTAATAATGACAGGCTAGATTATACGGTGCTGTCATAGGGTTCGACCAGCATGACGATACACAAGCAACAATTTGAATTGAGAATAACATGGCTAAAGAAACCGAAATAAAGCTACGCATCAGTCCCGAAAACCTCCCTATGCTGCGTGAACACGCCAGTTTAGCGGCGCGTGGTGTAGGCGAGTGGCAGACCCGTGAGCTCCTGAATCGGTATTACGATACAACTGATTTTGCCCTAGCAAATAGCCAAGTGGCGCTGCGAATTCGTCGTGATGGCGAGCAATTGATCCAAACGTTAAAGAGTAAAGGTGCCAGTGTCGCCGGATTATCCGAGCGTAATGAGTGGGATTGGTACTTAGACAGTGATGCATTACAGCTCGAACACTTGGATGACAGCTGCTGGCCCGAGAGTTTGCACAGCTTAGATAAACAGCAATTAAAAGTTGTATTTAGTACCGACTTTAAGCGTCAGTTTGCGCAGCTGAGTTGGTTACGTGCTGGCGTTGAAACAGTGGTTGAGGTGGCGCTGGATCAAGGCTTAGTGATTGCCGACCAGCAGCAAGAAGAGATTTGCGAAGTTGAGTTAGAGTTGCGCGCGGGTGACCCTGCGGCATTGCTGGAGCTGGCGCTGGAGTTGTCAGCGGATGTTGCTTTAATGCCTTGTGATATCAGTAAAGCTGAGCGTGGCTACCGTTTATTTGATGCCAACAGCTACAGCGTACATGCCACGCCCGCTGAGTTAAGCGCAGAGATGCCGCTGGATGACGCTTTTGCCGCCATTGCGTGGCAGTTGCTGGGTAACAGTCAGCGTTTGGCCGAACAGTACCGCTTTAATGGGCATTGGAAATTATTAGAGCAGTGGCTGCAGCAGTTGGTCAGTCTGCGCGCTTTATTGGCCAGTTTGGGTCAATCGGCGCCACGTACCTCAAGCAATGCTTTACGCGCGCAGTTGGATGTTTTAATTGATGCATGGCGTGCACCTATTTTAACAGCCACCGATGATCAAGATGCGCGTACGGCGATGCCGGTGCAGTTTGCTGCAGAGTTAACCGAGACGCGTTGGGGGCAGTTGTCCTTGGCGCTGGCACTGTGGCTGCAAGATAAAGCTTGGCAGACCAAGCGTACGCCGCGTGGTGCTCGACAAGGTGCAGCCACACTACAAAATTGGTTACTGCAGTTTTTGCAAGATGAAGCACAAGGCTTGCAAGTGCATCGCTATATGCGTCAACCCGAAGACTTAGCCGAGCAAGCACCGCGTATTGAGCGCTTGTTAACTTGGTTGCAGGCCGCCCGCCAGATAACCGAACTGGTTGACAGTGATCGTTTATTTGGTAGTTTGCGTGAGTTGCATGCCATTGCTTTACAGCCGTTAGATGCTGAAGCTTTAGTGCTGCGCCGCGAGCAGTTGGGCACAATTTTGACCCTCACTGCGTGGAAGCAATTGATGCGTTAAACGGTGGTTTTATATCGGGCATGCTGAGCTGCTCGGTATGCCTGTTTTATTGAGCGATTACACAGGGATATTTTATGCCGTCGGCCTCGATGCATACGCCTGAACGTTTATTAGATCTCAACGACGTCCTAACCGAACTGGTTAAGCAGGGGCGTATTGATCAGGATATGGCGGAAAACTGTCTTGCCGCCCGCCGCGGTGATGCAGCGACGGTACATCTGCATCCTTTGGAGTACATCGCCAACCAACAGTTGAACGATCTTACCCGCGCTGGGCGCAAGTTGGATTTAGAAACGCTGACTCTATGGTTGGCGGAGTGGGCACAGCAGCCGTATTTGCGCATTGACCCGCTAAAAATTGATGTGGCGGCGGTGACACCTTTGATGTCTTATGCGTTTGCTCAGCGTCATAAAATTGTTGCGGTCGCTACCGATAGCACCTGCGTCACCATTGCCAGTGCGCAGCCGTTTATGCATGGCTGGGAAGCTAATTTAGCCCATGTGCTGCGTCGTCCGATTAAGCGTGTGGTGGCCAACCCTGCTGATATTCAGCGTTTTACCACTGAGTTTTACCGACTGGCACGCTCGGTATCGGGCGCTACTGCCGGTGATCAATTTATCAGTGGTGTGGGCAATTTTGAGCAACTGCTTAACCTAGGTGCTAGCGATCAAGAGCCCGATGCCAACGACGCGCATATCGTTAATATTGTTGACTGGTTGTTTCAGTACGCCTTTCAGCAGCGCGCCAGTGATATTCATATTGAGCCGCGGCGCGAACAAGGCTCGGTACGTTTTCGTATTGACGGTGTTTTGCACACTGTTTATCAGTTTCCAGCGCAGGTCACTATGGCGGTGGTCAGCCGCTTAAAGTCTTTGGGGCGCATGAACGTTGCGGAAAAGCGTAAGCCGCAAGACGGTCGGGTCAAAACTAAAACGCCCGCTGGCAATGAAGTGGAACTGCGCTTATCCACCATGCCCACCGCCTTTGGTGAAAAGTTGGTGATGCGTATTTTTGATCCTGAAGTGCTGCTGAAAGGCTTTGATCAGCTGGGTTTTTCCGCTGAAGACCTGCAGCGCTGGCGCAGTATGACGTGCCAGCCCAATGGCATTATTTTGGTGACCGGCCCGACCGGATCAGGCAAAACTACCACGCTCTACACCACCTTGAAACAACTGGCGACGGAAGAGGTGAATGTCTGCACCATCGAAGATCCTATTGAGATGATTGAGTCGTCTTTTAATCAGATGCAAGTGCAGCACAATATTGATTTGAATTTTGCCAGCGGCATCCGCGCTTTGATGCGGCAAGATCCCGATATCATCATGATCGGCGAAATTCGCGACTTAGAAACCGCAGAAATGGCCATTCAAGCGGCTTTAACCGGACACTTAGTACTGTCAACCTTGCACACCAATGATGCGCCCAGCGCTATTACGCGTTTGCTTGAACTGGGTGTGCCTTATTACTTACTTAAGGCAACGTTATTGGGCGTCATGGCGCAGCGTTTGGTGCGTACCTTGTGTCCGCATTGTAAAGCGCCGGTGGCAATCAGTGCCGAAGACTGGAATGCGCTGACCTATCCGTGGAGTGCGCCTTTACCTAAAAGTGCGCAGCAGGCCGTGGGGTGTATTGAGTGTCGCGAGACAGGTTACCGTGGCCGTGCAGGAGTCTATGAGATTATGCAACTCAATGATGCCATCAAGCCGCTGATTATGGCGGATACCGACTTGGTGGCATTAAAAAACCAAGCGTATCGCGACGGGATGCGCAGTTTGCGTTTATCCGGCGCGCAGAAGGTGGCTGCAGGGCTGAGTACCATTGAAGAGATTTTACGTGTGACGCCGCAAAGTCAGCAAAAATAGCTGCTATTGCGGCGGATCTTAGCCCTATAATCGAGCGTTCAACCTTCTTGTCGTCACGGAGTATGTATGGATATTGGTTTAGTCTTGTTTTTATTTGTTGGCTTAATTGCCGCCATCGTCTTTATGGGCTTTAAGGTGGTGCCGCAAGGGTATGAATGGACGGTCGAGCGTTTTGGTCGTTATACCGGCACGCTAAAACCGGGTTTAAATATTATTGTGCCGATTATGGATACCGTAGGACGCAAAATCAGCGTGATGGAGCGTGTCTTAGATATCCCCGCACAAGAAGCGATCAGTGCCGATAATGCCATTGTGCGCATTGATGCGGTGTGCTTTTTTCAAGTGGTTAACACCGCCCAAGCCGCTTATGAAGTCAGTGATTTAGAGTATGCGATTTTAAACTTGGTGATTACCAATATCCGTACCGTATTGGGTTCGATGGAGTTGGATCAGATGCTCAGCCAGCGCGATGTGATTAACGAGCGTTTGTTGCATACCGTTGACCAAGCCACTGCGCCTTGGGGGGTAAAAGTTACCCGTATTGAAATTAAAGATATCACCCCGCCAGCGGATCTTGTCGCGGCCATGGCCAGTCAGATGAAGGCTGAACGACTTAAGCGCGCCTCTATTTTAGAAGCTGAAGGCCGTCGTCAGGCTGATATTTTAACCGCCGAAGGTGAAAAACAATCGCAAATCCTGAAGGCAGAAGGTAAGCGCGAAGCGGCCTTTCTTGAAGCGCAAGCGCGTGAGCGTGCTGCTCAAGCTGAAGCTGAAGCCACGCGCATGGTGTCAGAAGCGATCAGCAGCGGTAGCGTGCAGGCGGTGAATTACTTTGTCGCGCAAAAGTATATCGATGCCCTCGGCAATATCGCCTCAGCGGATAACAGTAAAGTCATTATGATGCCACTGGAAGCCAGTCAGTTGATTGGTAGCATTGGTGGTATCAGTGAAATTGTTAAAGCCTCGTTTGATGGGAAAAAGGCATGAGTACCTATTTGCAAAACTTAGCCGTGTGGGATTGGCTGGCTTTTGCTGCAGTACTGTTGATTATTGAAGTGTTTGGCACCGCCGGCTATTTTTTATGGTTTGGTACGGCGGCGGCGCTGGTGGGGCTGTTGGTGCTGGTGTTTCCCGAGCTCTCTTGGGCGTGGCAGTTTATCAGTTTTGCGGTGTTGTCATTGGCGACAGCTTGGTTATGGTGGCGCCGTTTGCGCACTTTACCTGCGGTTGCTCCGCGTTTAAATCGGCGCGGCAGCGAGTTGCTCGGGAGCGAATTTGTTGTGCACGAAGCAATCATTGGTGGACGTGGCAAAATCAAAGCGGGTGACAGTTATTGGTTAGTGAGTGGCCCCGATGCAGCTGTTGGGCAGCGGGTTAAAGTGATTGGCCAGGATGGTACCGTATTGCAAGTTGCAGTGAGCACGGCGACGTCTGTTTAACCTGCAGTTGAGGTGGAAGTGGATCAGTTATGTGTTTAGTTGTGTTCTCTTGGCAGCCGGGTAACGCGCAACCGCTGCTATTGCTGGCGAATCGTGATGAAGTTAAAGCACGACCCAGTGCTGCTTTGGCGCAGTGGTCGGATCAGCCCAGTATTTATGCTGGGCGTGATTTAGAGGCCGGTGGCACTTGGCTGGGTGTCACTGCGCAGCGCCGTTTTGCCGCGCTGACCAATATTCGAGGTGACAATTTAGCCAAGCCTATGCGCTCACGTGGCGCCCTCGTCAGTGATTACTTAACCACGCCTCTCAGTGCAGAGGCTTATGCGCGGCAGGTTGGCAGCGCAGCGCAGCACTACAGTGGTTTTAATTTGCTCCTCGGTGATCTAGAGACGATGTGGTATGTCAGTTCTCGGCAGCCGCGCCCTGTGCGTTTAAGTCCCGGTATCTACGCGTTGTGTAATGGCAGTTTAGATACGCCTTGGCCAAAATTAGTACGCATACGCAGTCGTTTTGCTCAGCATTTACAGGCTGACGATCAGCTGTTATTGGCCTTGATGCAAGACGAGCAACGCGCTGATGACGATCAGTTACCTGATACCGGTGTTGGCTTGGCCATGGAGCGCATGCTCTCGAGTATATTTATCCGCGGCGAAGTGTATGGCACTCGGGTGACTCAGTTAGTGCGTATGTTTGCTGATGGCGCTGTGCAGATGACTGAGCGCAGTTATGCATTGGATAGTGAGTCTTCCACGCAAGTTCAGCTTAATTTGCCGCCGCTATAGCCTGTTTGGCAGCGGCAGCCGTGGCGATAACAGCTTGCAATTGCGCTACGGCTTGCTCGTTACTGATACGGCCATAGAAGTGCTCGCTGACCACTTGATAAATCGCCTCTTTGGCATCGGGAGGGCTGGCATTACCCATAGCGATTGAGCCCATTAAAGAGCGGCGCATATTGCTACTGCGCATATGCGCAATACTGCGCTGGCCGCAGGCATTAAAGCTGGTTAAGGGCACATCGGTACGCGCAGGCGCAGCACCCGTACGGTGATTTAGGTCACGCTGAAAGTCAGTATCCATTAAAGTTGTGACAAAGCGATCCAGTGTCTGTTTATCAGTTTGACTGTCTTTAAAGAAAACATATTGGTCGCTGTTGAATAAAAATATACCTTGGGTATCTGGGAAGTTAAAACATTGGTAATCAACCCCGGCCGTTAAATCTTGAGCTATAAATTCACCATTCACCCAAGTGCCTTGCACCTGCAACAAGGCTTTACCTTGGTACACTAAATCGGTGGCTTCATCCCAGTAACGTTGGGCAAATTCGGGATCGATATACGTACGCAGTTTGCTCATGCGTTGAAAAATAGTCAGGAGCCGTTCAGGGTCTAAAGCATGGGTATCAAGATCAATAAACGCATGACGATAAAACTCAGCACCGCCCACACCCGCTGCGACAGATTCAAACAGGAGCGTGTGCTCCCAAGCTTCGCCGCCAATAGCCAGCGGAATAATCCCCGCCGCTTGGGCTTTATCCAGCAAATAAATCAGCTCGCTCCAGTTATCAGGTTCGTGACCACCGATTTGCTCAAGCAGTGTGTTATTAACCCAGAGCCAATTCGTCGAGTGTGCGTTGATGGGTGCAGCAATCCAGTGCCCCTGGTATTTGGACAGCAACTGGATATCGTTGGGAACAACCTCATCCCACTCGCCCGCGATGGCTAAGTCATCCAGTGAATGCAAAGCACCTTGCTCGGCCCACATTTGGATATCGTAACCAACTAATTGTGCCGCTGTAGGCGGTGTACCTGTGGCAACCCGCTTAACCAAAACATCACCGTAGCGTGAGGTACCGCTACCAGCGTAGGCCTTCGCGTCCCACTCAATATCTTGCTGAGTGAGCCTGTTTTTAAGGACATTGATACTGGCTTGCTCACCTTTAGATACCCACCAATGCATAAAACTGACACTGTCATGCTCGGCCGCAACACTCGGCAGACTCTGTAGCGCGAGCAGCAGTGCGGCAACATATTTAATACGTGAATGCATACAGATCAGCCTTACTCTTAAGTTTGTACGCTGGACGCGGGGTTGAGTACTTTGCCGAGTCCTAAATTACTCAGTGCAAGATTGAGGGTGCTGTGAATCACTTCTGGATTATCAATCATCGACACTTCATCCAGTAAGGCTTTCGCGTGAGTATGAGTCATCTTACGCAACAGCCACTTAACCTTGGGTAAATGGGTTGAGTTCATCGATAAGCTATCAAAGCCCATCGCCAGTAATAACACCGCAGCCACTGGATCGCCCGCCATTTCCCCACAAATACTCACGGGTTTGCCTTCAGCGTGCGCCGCGCTGACCACTTCTTGTAAAGCCTGAAGTACCGCCGGATGCAGGTAATCATAGAGTGCCGCGACCCGAGCATTGTTACGGTCGACGGCTAATAAGTACTGGGTTAAGTCGTTAGAACCGACGGAGATAAAGTCAGCCATACGTGCCAGTTCGCGCGCTTGATACACCGCTGAAGGCACTTCAATCATCACGCCAATGTCGGGCATTTTGACTGCCAGACCTTCGCTGATCAGTTCACCCCAAGCGCGATGAATTAAGTGCTGGGCATCATCGAGTTCATGCACACCAGAAATCATTGGCAGCAAAATGTGCAGGTTGTCTAAACCGGCACTGGCTTTGATCATCGCGCGCACTTGCACCAGAAAAATCTCCGGGTGATCGAGGGTGATACGAATGCCGCGCCAACCTAAATAGGGGTTGCTTTCTTTAATGGGGAAATACGACAGCGGTTTATCACCGCCAATATCCAGCGTACGCATGGTGACAGGCAAGGGGTGAAAGGCTTGCAGTTGCTCGCGGTACATCACCACTTGTTCACTTTCACTGGGAAAACGTGACGTGCCCATAAAGGCCACTTCTGAGCGATACAAGCCGACGCCTTCCGCACCGCGTTGTTGTGCGCGTTTTACGTCAGCGAGTAAACCGGTATTGACCCACAGCGGCAGATGATGACCATCTAAAGTGACGCAGGGCAGGCCGCGTAAGCTGTCTAAGTCTCGATTGATTAAACGCTCTTCTTCAACCACTTCGGCATATTGCTGGCGCAACAGTAAGCTGGGGTTGGTAAACACATCACCGTGATACCCATCAAGAATTAACTCAATCCCATCGAGGCGGGTATAAGGCAAATCCACTGCCGCCACTACGGTTGGAATGCCCATGGCGCGTGCCAGAATAGCCACATGCGAGTTGCGCGAACCCAGCACTGATACCAAACCCACCAGCTTTTCCGGTGGCACTTCACCGAGCATTGCTGGCGATAATTCTTCGCTAACTAAAATGGTGTTGTCGGGGTAGATCAAGGTTTGTTGCTGCGCTTGCTGCAAATACGAGAGCAAGCGTCGGCCCAGATCTTTCACATCAGAGGCACGCTCACGCAGGTAATCATCATCCATGTGCTCAAAGCGTTGGATATGTTTGCTGACGACTTGGCGTAATGCCCCTTGCGCCCATTGTCCCGTGTTGATTTCACGAATCACATCACCGGCTAAAGCAGTGTGTTCGAGCATCATTAAATACACATCAAATAAAGCGCGTTCTTGCGGCTGTAATTGACTGGAGAGACGCGCCGATAAGGTGCGGATATCAGCACGCACTGATTCTAGGGCTGAGTTAAATAACTGCAATTGCTCAGCAATATCGTTGACAGCTTTATCTGGCACCACATCCAAATCTGCCACTGGCAATACCACCACAGCGGTGCCGAGTGCAGCGCCGGGCGCGCCAGGTACGCCGATAAAGCGCGCTTCCTGAATACCTTTACCTTGCTTACCCAAGCCGCGAATGGAACCGGTGGCTTCAGCGTGGGCGATGACCCCTGAGAGTTGTGCGCTCATGGTGACTAAAAAAGCTTCATCACCCTCATCAAACTGGCGACGCTCTTTTTGCTGAACGACCAATACACCCATGACTTGGCGATGGTGAATAATAGGCGTGCCTAAAAAAGAGGCGTAACGCTCTTCACCGGTTTGCGGGAAATATAAAAAACGCGGATGGTTGGTGGCATCTTCAAGGGTAATGGTTTCTGCACGACTGCCGACTAAGCCAACCAAACCTTCATGCGAAGCCATACTGACTTTACCCACTGAGCCTTTATTTAGACCTTCAGTGGCCATCAGTATGTAGCGGTCGCGTGCGGCCTCGTATAAATACACTGAGCACACATGACTGTTCATCGCTACGCGCACTTGTTTAACGATGATCGCCAGCGCCGCAGGTAAATCCTTAGCTGCGTTTACTTCTTGAGAGATGGTGCGCAGCATAGTCAACATGCTGCTATCAGTGCGTGTTGAGTCGGACAACTTAAAGAGAGTCTCGAGTAGGGAGTTGGTAAGCGAGCTCTTTTAAAGCACGCCGGTACACATCACGTTTAAATGCCACCACTTGGCCTAAAGGGTACCAATAACTGACCCAGCGCCAACCATCAAATTCAGGCTTTTCGGTTAAATCCATACGCACACGTTCATCACTGCTGCGCAAACGCAATAAAAACCACTTTTGTTTCTGGCCAATACACAGCGGTTGACTGTGGGTGCGTACTAAACGTTGTGGCAAGCGATAACGCAGCCAGCCACGTGTGCAAGCGAGGATATCCACGTCGTCCTGCTGTAGGCCTATTTCTTCATGCAACTCACGGTACAGCGCTTCTTCAGCGCTTTCATGTGGATTAATACCACCTTGTGGAAACTGCCATGCATCTTGATTAACGCGTCGCGCCCAGAGCACTTGTCCGTCATCGTTAGTCAGGATAATGCCAACATTCGGACGAAAGCCATCTGAATCAATCATGTCCGCACCCTGTACTCAAAGTCTTGCTGCCATTGTTCCACAAAGGGCGCTCAGGCGGCAACGCGCTTTATGGTCAGAATGGGCAGGCGCATAGAAAATCGTTATGCTGCGGGTTCTTTTTAGCATTAATTAAGGTATCTGCCGTGCGTTTGGCTATTTTTGATTTGGACAACACCTTATTAGCCGGTGACAGTGATCACCAGTGGGGCGAGTATCTGTGCGCGCGTGGCTTGGTCGACGTGGAGGCTTATCGTGCAAAAAACGATAGTTTTTATGCCGACTACCTGGCCGGTAAATTGGATGTCGTGGCGTATCAAAACTTTTGCCAAGAAGTGCTGGGGCGCACCGATAAGGCACAGCTTGATGCTTGGCATGCTGAGTTTATGCGCGATTGTATTGAGCCGCTGATTTTGCCCAAGGGTGAAGCGCTCTTAGCTCAGCACCGTGCAGCTGGTGATGTAGTAATGATTATTACGGCCACCAATCGCTTTATTACGGGCCCCATTGCCCAGCGTTTAGGTGTGGAGCATTTAATTGCGACTGAATGCGGTATGCAAGGCGGACAATACACTGGTGAGCTCGTCAATGTACCCAGCTTTCAAGCGGGTAAAATTACTCGCCTGAATGAGTGGCTCGCTGAGCATCAAGCAACATTGGCGGACAGTTATTTTTACAGTGACTCACATAATGATCTGCCGCTGCTTGAGCAAGTCACTCATGCGGTGGCCGTGGACCCTGATGACACCTTGCGTACCTTAGCGTTGCAGCGTGGTTGGTCAGTGATCAGTTTGCGTGATGAATGAAGCGCCGTGTGCCTGCTGTAATTAATTTACGATAGTGTATTATGTTGCAACTTACTCAATGGAGATTCAGCCCATGACACACTTACAACGTTTACTTGGTGGTGCACTGTTATCACTGGCCGTTTTTTCTGTGCAAGCAGTGGAATTAGCCATCAGCGCTGAAGATGCTTACGCGAAAACTCAACAAAGCGAGCAGCCGATGCTCTTAGTTGATGTGCGTGATCCGGTAGAAATTATGTTTGTGGGTTTCACTGATGCAGTGGATGTGAATATCCCCTTTCTAATGGCTGACCGCAGCAAGTGGAACGCCGAGCGCAATATCTTCCCAATGGAGCGCAATCCTGAGTTTGTTGAGCAGATCAAGGCTGAACTGGCTAAACGCGGCTGGGATGAAAACACTGAAGTGATCACCATGTGCCGCTCGGGTAGTGAGCGCGGTGAGCCCAGCGCTATTGTCTTACGTGAAGCCGGTTTGCCGAATGCGCGCTTTGTTGTCAATGGCTTTCAGGGCGATGCTTTGAGCGAAGGTCCACAAGCAGGCATGCGTTTGAAAAATGGCTGGCAGAACTCAGGTTTACCTTGGGGTCGTGGCTTAAATGGCGATAAAATTTACCGCACAGACCGTTAAGCCCAGTTGCACTAGCGATACGCATGCAGTATGTTAATTGCTCTGTTTGGAGAGTTCTATGTTAAATCACGCACTTAAATTGATGTCAGTTACGCAGCCACTTGCTGTGTTATTGACCTGTGCGCGTTTGTTAGATAACTCTGCAGCGTATTATTTTTATGGATATTGGTTTAGCCAAAGGCGCGCCTGATATTCATACAGGTGGGCCTCTTTTAACGGGTCGCCTACCACTGCTTTAGATAAACCCCGGTTGGCTTCCCACCCGGGGTTTTTTGTTTTTAGATTTTCATTTTTTTTGATTAAGAGGATTAGTACATGGCCATGTATGCCGATTATCCAGAGCGTTTTGATGATTTGAGCTGGCGCTTTAGCAATCACAAGCTGGCGTTACCCCATTGTTTACGACGATTAACTCAGTAAAGCGCCTAGCGGTACAGCCGCTAAGCCAAGGATAATTATGAACGCTTTAAATACAGCTCTTGCTCTCGACCACAGCCACAGCGCATTGGATCTGGCAGCCATCACAACATTGCCTAAGGCCGCACGTCACACGCAAGTCTTAGCCAGCCCGCAAGAATTACGTCAGCAACTGCCGCTCACAGCTGAGCTGGCGCGACGGGTACAGCAGCAGCGCGAACAGGTGCGGGCCATCTTAAAGGGTGAAGATTCGCGCTTATTGGTGGTGATAGGCCCTTGTTCTATTCACAATATTGACGAAGCACTGGAATACGCCGAGCGCTTAGCGGTGTTAGCGCAGCAGGTATCCGAGCACATGCTGTTGGCGATGCGCGTTTATATTGAGAAACCGCGCACCACTGTGGGCTGGAAAGGGCTGTTATACGATCCACATCTGGATGGCAGTGCGGATATGGCACAGGGCTTGCAACTTTCACGTCAGTTGATGCTACAGATGCTGGAGCTCAATTTACCGGTGGCAACCGAGCTGTTACAACCTATGGCGGCGGGCTACTTTGATGACTTGCTGAGCTGGGCGGCGATTGGTGCGCGTACCAGTGAGTCGCAAATTCACCGCGAGATGGTCAGTGGTTTAGCTTTTCCAGTAGGATTTAAAAACGGTACGGACGGCAGTGTGGGTATTGCCACAGATGCGATGCGTTCTGCTGCGCATGCGCACCAGCACTTTGGCTTAGATGCTCAAGGTCGTGCCGCCTTGGTGGCCACTCAGGGTAATCCTGATACGCACTTAGTGTTACGCGGTGGGCATCACGGGCCAAACTATGATGCACACAGCATCGCACAAGCCTGCGCGGCCTTAACTCAAGCGCATGTAGATCCGGCGCTGATGGTCGATTGCAGTCATGCCAACAGCGGTAAAAATCCGCAGTTACAGCCGCAGGTTTTACAGTCTGTCTTGGCGCAACGCGCTGCTGGCGAGCACCGTTTGCGCGCCGTCATGTTGGAAAGTAACTTAGTGGATGGCCAGCAAGCGCTCTGCGATAACTTGCAGTATGGCGTTTCCATTACCGATGGTTGCTTGGGCTGGGACGCCACTGCACAGATGTTATTGCAGGCGGTCGCGCAACTGAATCAGTAACACAGCTGATCTGCGCGCAGCAGCATGAGCGACTGCGCGCAGATCAGACCAACAGTGGGCCATGTGTAGAGCAGTATCGGTTGGAGTCAGACTGATGAGCGGTAGCGCTAAATAGGAATAGAGGCTTGCAATTATAGATACGAATCATTAGCATTCGTATCAGTTGTTTATTTGCTTGGGCCAGTCTATGTATATCTGTTTATGCAAAGGTGTTACTGATCATAAAATCCGCCAAGTGGTGGAAGAGGGCGCACGCAGCTGGCGTGAGGTGCGCGAGATCACCGGTTGCGGCACACAGTGTGGTAAATGTGCCTGCAGCGCGAAAACAATTACCCAGCATGCCATTAAAGACACCCTCATCGCTTCTGCCGATGACTTGGCTTACGCCATTTAAGCAGCGCTCCTGACAGGCTATTCTTTATACAGTCGCCTCTGTGAGTCTGCTATGCTTTGTCCATCACTCCAATTGATGAGGGCGCGCAGATGAAAGGCGACACTAAAGTAATTGAGCATCTCAACCGTATTCTCGGTAACGAACTGGTAGCCATTAATCAGTATTTTTTACATTCACGTATGTATAAAGACTGGGGCTTAAAGGCGTTGGCTAAATGGGAATATGAAGAATCCATTGAAGAAATGCGCCATGCCGATACCTTGATTGAGCGTATTTTATTCCTCGAAGGCCTGCCTAATTTGCAAGATCTGGGCAAACTACAGATCGGTGAGAACACTCAAGAAATGTTGGCCAGTGATTTGGCTCTTGAGCATCTGGCGCGCACTGATTTACTCGCAGCCATTGGTCATTGTGAAGCGGTACAAGATTACGTCAGCCGCGATATCTTGAAAGTCATTCTTGACGATGAAGAAGAGCATATTGATCAGTTAGAAACTGAGCTGGGCTTGATCGAAAAAGTAGGCATTCAAAACTATTTGCAAACGCAAATGGGCGAAGCGGACTGATACGAGTTAGCACTGATGTTGTTCTTGCCGGACAGCTTAGTACTACTGCTGAGCTGACCGGCAAGGTTATTCAGACTGCTCAGGTTGCGCGTATGCTTGATCAAGGCGGGTTAATAGCTCGGTCAGCGCTTGCATGCGAGCACTGCTGGGTTGTGGCTTAGCGCCATTTAGACTGGACCATGTAGGGTAAGCGCGGGCGCTGATTAAGGCGGGTGCGAGTTCGCCGTTGCGCCAGTGTTGCTCTTGGGGAACCGCCAGCTGAATATGTTCTTGCGCACCATGTCCGCGCAGCTCTAACGCATGCAGCAAACGCTGTTGACGAATGGCCAGTAAGCGTAAGGTGCTGTCGTTGACGGTCAATTCGCGCTC
>CANRHT010000007.1 GCA_947630465.1 uncultured Pseudomonadaceae bacterium | reverse complement strand
GCTGATTATCAAAGTGCCAGCGCTTTAGCACCTAAAGGTATGAAGCCTGAAATGCTGTTACAGCAGCTGCTAACAGCCGGTGCTCAAGTTGCTGTATGCGCGCTATATTTACCCAATAGTCAGTATAAACAAGAAGATTTACAGGCTGGGGTGACTGTTGCTCAGCCTGGCGATATCGCGCAGATGATGTGCAACAAAGACACTAAAGTGTTTACCTTTTAATCGGATGTGCGTGAGGATGATTGTCGCCCCTGAGTGAGCGATCTACTCTGGTACAAACTCACTTGGCGAAACTCTTCAGGCTCGGCTAAGTCCGGTAGAGTTTCACCGTAAAGTGTTGCTGTTTTATGAAATAGCGGATGTGTAAAGTTGCGCTGTCTGGAATCGGCAATGATGATCTGTTTGGCGAAGTCTGGAAAACGATTAAGCAGCGGCAGGTTGGCTGCGTCGTACAATACATCGGCAGCAAAGAGAGCATCATAGGGTTCTGACTCGCTCAGTAAATCGTTGCTGTAATGCAGTTCCAGTTGATTCAGCTGTGCATTGGCACGACAGGCCTGCAGAGCGACCGGGTCTAAATCACATACAACAGCTTCACGCGCACCGGCATGTTTCGCAGCTAAAGCCACAATGCCACTGCCAGCACCCACATCAATAATACGTTTGCCCGCAACAACCTCAGGGTGCTCGATAATCCATTGTGCTAAGGCTAAGCCGCTGGCCCAACAAAAACACCAATAGGGTGGTACCTCTAACAGGCGCTGTGTTTCTTCTGGGCTAAAGGGTCGCTGCATGGTGCTAGGGTCAATCAGCCAGAGTTTTAACTGCACTTGCGGTAATGCGCTGATAATTAAACGCGCATCACTAACACGGCTTTGCAGCGCTGCATTGAGTTGCGTAATACAGGTATCAGGCACTGTTTAATCCATAAAAGAGTCGGTAGGCTGTAGTTTAAGTGATATCTGAACTTGTCACTGCTCCAGCTTTCATAGATATGTGTTTAGGTAAGGGTGCTGACTGCGAAGCAACCTTGTATCTATCAATAATACAGCAGTAAATATTTTAAGATTGAGGTCAATATGTTGCATAGAAAACTACTTAAAACGGCAGGCTTAGTATTGGGTTTGATGTTAGCAGCAGGGTGCCAGCATCAACAACAGGTGGCGCAACAACCCACACCGGCTGAACCCGCTGCGCAAGAAGCGGCAGACCCCGCAGAGCGCAACATAATTGCGGTGCACCTCGCGCAAAAGCAAGCTGATCCTGCATTTATTGAAGTGGATTTTGGCGAAGGGAAAAAGCTCTATGCATTACCCAAGCCGGTATTAACCCAAGCGGATATGCAGTCAGTGCAAGCGGTGACAACTGAAGACGGTAAACACTTTATGGTGTTTGAGTTATCAGAACAGGGTCGCAAAACCTTAGCGGATGTCAGCTCGCAGGCCATTGGACATTTCTTTTTATTCAGCGCTAGAGGACAGTTGGTGGGCGTATCGAATATTGATGAACCGATGACTGATAATAAGCTCATTATGGCCACGGAAAATGAAGAGCATACCAAGCAGGTGTTGCAGTTATTGCGTTAGATTGAGCGGTTTGCAACTGAGACGACTGAGCAGTGTGGGCTCGGTCGCCCATTTCAAGAGTGGCTTAAACGTCCTGTTCTGTTTGCACTGCACAGCGCGTCATGCAGTGCGTCAGCAGTTCTTCGTACTGAGCGGTTAATTCGGCTAAGTATTGATCAGCAGGGTGACAGCCCTCGCTACTTGTTCATAAGTCGCGAGTGCTGTTGTTGCGTTGTTAGATATTTTTATGAGTCACTTTGCCGTTGAGCAAGGTGTAACGCACAGCGCCGGGTAAGACATGTTCCATAAAGGGGCAGTTGCGTCCTTTAGAAAACCAGTTTTCGCCCACGACTGTCTGTCCTTTCGGATCAAACAACACTAAGTCTGCTGCCGCACCAATGGCAAGACGCCCAGCATTTAAGCGCAAGGCCGCCGCAGGACCTGTGGTTAAACGTTCCAGCGCGGTTGGCAGATCAAACACACCTTCTTCCACCAAGCTCATGGCTAAAGGTAACAACAGTTCAATGCTGCTAATACCCGGCTGTGTTGCCGCAAAGGGATCCAGTTTAGCATCGGCTTCGTGCGGTTGGTGATGGCTGGCGATGGCACTGATCACACCGCTTTTCACAGCTTCACGCAAGCCTTCGCGGTCGGCTAATGAGCGCAGTGGTGGCAGTACATGATATTGACTGGAGAAATCCATGAGTGCTTCTTCGGTCAGAATCAACTGGTACATCGCCACATCAGCCGTCACCTGTAAGCCGCGTGCTTGTGCTTTGGCAATGAGACGTGCGCCGCGAGCAGTAGTGATTTGGGTGAAGTGTGCGCGTACGCCACTTTGCTCAACTAATAACAAGTCGCGTGCTAGAGCAACGGTTTCTGCTGTTTCTGGAATTCCAGCCAAACCACGGAAGGTGGCCACGGCGCCTTCGTGTGCAATACCGCCTTCAGCAAGATCAGGATCTTGAGGGTGGAAAATTACTGTTAAATCAAAAGTAGCGGCATACTCTAAGGCGCGGCGTAGTACACGATTGCTTTTAAAGGGTGTTAAACCGTTACTGAAGGCCACGCAACCGGCATTACGCAAAGTCACCAGTTCGGCGAGTCGTTCACCATCGAGGCCTTGAGTAAAAGCGCCCAAAGGGAAGACTTTACAAGAACCTTCATCGCGCGTTTTATCGAGAATCAAGTCGACAACGGCGGCCGTGTCTAAAATGGGTTTGGTGTGCGGCGTGCAGCATAAACTGGTGATACCACCGGCTGCTGCCGCGCGTGTTTCTGAGGCGATTGAGCCTTTACGGCCGTAGCCTGGCTCACGCAGAGAGGCGGAAAGATCGACTAAGCCCGGTGCAGCAATTAAACCATTGGCATCAATCATCTGATCAGCAACAAAGCCACGCGGGGTATCGCCGAGTGCAACAATTTTACCGTCATCAATAAAAATATCGGCTTGCTGATCCAGCTTGCTGGCAGGATCAATTAAACGGGCACCGTTAATCTGTATGCGCATTAGAGTGACTCCTGCTTATCTGCATCCAATTGGCGTTGTTCATTTTGACCGCTCATGGTCAATGACAGTACCGCCATGCGCACGGCAATCCCGTAGGTGACTTGATTGAGAATCATCGAGCGCGGACAATCTGCCACCAGAGAGTCAATTTCTACACCGCGATTAATGGGGCCGGGGTGAAGGATGATGGCTTCAGGGTGTGCTAACGCTAAACGTTGTTCGCTCAAGCCATACAGGCGGTAAAACTCACCTTCGCTGGGTAATAAGCCCCCTTGCATACGCTCGCGTTGCAGACGCAGCATAATAATCACATCAACATCTTTGAGGCCTTCATTGACGTCGGTGTAGACATTGACGCCGTATTGTTCAAGACCGACTGGCAGCAAGGTTTTGGGAGCAATCACACGAATATCAGGACAGCCCAGAGTTTTCAGGGCAATCATATTCGAGCGTGCTACGCGTGAGTGCAGGATGTCGCCGACAATGGCTACTTTTAGCTTCTCAAAATCGCCTTTATGTCGGCGAATGGTCAGCATGTCGAGCATGCCTTGCGTGGGGTGCGCGTGTCGGCCATCACCGCCATTAATAATGGCAACATTGGGCGTGACGTGTTCAGCAATAAAGTGTGCGGCACCGGAATCAGCATGGCGCACCACAAACATATCCGCCGCCATTGCCTCAAGGGTGCGCAGGGTGTCGGTGAGGGTTTCACCTTTGCTGGTCGATGAGGTGGATACGTTGAGGGTGATCACGTCAGCGGATAAGCGTTTAGCCGCCAGTTCAAAAGTGGTACGGGTGCGCGTGGAGTTTTCAAAGAACACGTTGCACACGGTCATCCCGCGCATCAAAGGTACTTTTTTTACCGCACGTGCGCCGACTTCAAGGAAAGAGTCAGCAGTGTCTAAAATCTCGGTCAGCATGCTGCGTGGCAAGCCGTCGAGTGATAAGAAGTGGCGCAGACGACCTTGGTCGTTTAGCTGCAACGGGCACTTAGGCGAAGGGGGCGTCATTGCGAGAGTCTCATAGGTGGTCAATAGTTTGCAGTTGGATAGCCAAGGGTTCAGGCCCTGTTAATTTTACCCGCTGATTGGGCTCAAGGGAAAGTGTCGCACCAACAATGTCCGGACGAATGGGCAGTTCGCGCGCGTTCAAATCCAGTAAGCACACTAAAGTCACGCTAGCGGGGCGGCCATAATCAAACAGCTCATTGAGGGCAGCACGGATGGTACGACCACTCATTTGCACATCATCAATCAGCACCAGATGCTGATCTTCGATTTCAAAGGGTAGCTCTGACGGGCGCACTTTAGGGTGTAAACCACTGCGACTGAAGTCATCACGATAGAAAGATACGTTAAGAATGCCCAGTGGTTCGTCGACTTTGAGTTCTTTGAGCAAAGCATGCGCCACCCAAACACCGCCAGTATGAATACCCACAAAACGTGGGCTGGCAATCTTTTGCGCCTGTAGATGGGCTTGCAGTTCGCGGGCTATTGCAGGAATCAATACAGCAGGATCGGGTAAGCTCATTTCAATACACTCCAAACAGCAATAGGGATTAGCTGGCGCTGTACTGCTCCAGCCAGCCTTGCAGTAATAAAGCAGCGGCTAATGCATCCACGGGGTGCTCGCGATAGCTGCCACGTTGTTGTCCTTGTGATAAGCGCTGACCTTTGGCTTCAAATGTGGTGAGGCGTTCATCATGCGTATGGACGGGTAAGTTAAAACGGCCATTTAAGCGCCGGGCAAATTTCTCTGCACGTGTACACATATCGCTGGGCGTACCATCCATGTGCAGCGGTAATCCTACAACAAGTGCGTCGGGCTGCCACTCTTTTATCAGTGCTTCGATTTGCTCCCAATTAGGGATGCCGTCACGGGCTTTTAAGTTGCACAGTTCGCGGGCATGACGGGTGACCATTTGCCCAACGGCAACACCAATTTGTTTGGTGCCATAGTCAAACCCCAACAGTAACTTTGGCGCCGTTGTGGAGTCGCTCATGCGTGGCCTACTTGATGGCTTAGACGCTCTAGATCAACGCCTAATAAAGCTGCAGCCGCACTGCGGCGTTGTGCAATGGGCGTGTCAAAAATAATGGCCAGATCCGCAGGGCAGGATAACCAGGCATTGTCGCGTAACTCATCTTCGATTTGCCCAGCGCCCCAGCCCGCATGGCCCAGCGCAATTAAGCTGTGTTCAGGACCTGTGCCTTGACCAATCGCTAGCAACGCATCTTGCGAGGCGGTGAGTGCCAGCTCACTAAAGAGTGTGGTGCCTTTAAAGTGTTGGCCTTTAGTGTGCAGGACAAAACCCAGCTCAGTTTGCACGGGACCACCGCTAAAAATAGGCTGGTTGTGGGCTTGCTCAATCAAACTGTGCTCAGGTTGCAGTTGTTCAAGTACATCAGTCAGCGTCAAGTCGCTGTGGCGATTAATGATTAAACCCAAAGCGCCGTTTTCATCGTGCGCGAGGAGGTACACCACCGATTCAGCAAAGGCTGGGTCTGCCATTTGCGGCATGGCAATTAAGAAATGTCCGGCTAAGGAAGGGAATGCTGCAGTCATAGTTGTGGTCAATCCTCACCCGTCAGCGAAAAAATTGTTTAAGGCGTTTTAGAATGTTGAATGTGGGCGCGTTATTGGCTTGATAGTCGATCGCCACGTTCAAAGCGCCATGTGCGAATAATTTCGACTTGGTCATAGTTGGCGGCTAATTGGCCGGTAAAATGGGCAAAAGGTGCTGAAGTGCGCACTATATTAAGCGCGGCTTTATCCAAGATCGGATGCCCAGATGATTCTAAAATACGCATCTGCTCAAGTGAGCCGTCACTTTTAATAATCACTAATACGCGCAAACTGCCATAAATACCATTGCGACGCGCTTCTTCGGGGTAGTTGAGGTTACCGACGCGTTCAACTTTTTTACGCCAATCATCACGGTACCAGGCACTGATATCACGTTTAGTGGCCGCGGTATTTTGTCGACTGACCCGTGGGCGTTTGGCGTATTGCTGTTGCTCAAAGGCTAACTCTGCTTCAAGGCTGGCAATGTCTGCCGACAGTTGCTCACGGTTAAAGACCGGTGCAGGGCGAGTGGGTTGAGTTTTGGGCTGCACTTTTGGCGTGCTGACAACTTTTTGTGGTTGCGGCTGCGTCGTGCTGATCACTTGTTTAACTTGAGGAGTGACTGGCGTGGGCTCAACGGTGCTTTCCACCTGCACTTTATTGACTTTAGTGTCTTGGAACAGGGCTTTTTCAGTGGTTTTTGGCGTGGCCGCATCGTCCAGTGTGCCGCTGCCTTGTTGGTTATCTTGGGCGATAAAGTCTGCTTTTTCAGGCTCTTTTTCACTTTTAAAAGTGGCCAAGGTCACATCTAGACTTTTACTCAGCTCAGGTAAGTCGGCAACAGTAAAGCCGACTCCTAAAATAATTGCCAAGTGCAATAAAGCAGCAATGAATAAGGTAAAACCTAAGCGGTCAGCGGCGCCAACAGCAGGTTTAGATTCAGCGTATGGATAAGAAGCAGAATTTTTCATAAGCGTATTACAAACTCGACAGACGCGGCAGTCTGCCGAGAAGTATGGATAAAGTCCATGAACTGGTGTGCACATTTTGCAATGTGCATCGCTACCAGCTCTATCATTTAGCTGCGCTGAGCCAGTTTAGTGGCAATAGCATCCATCAGTTGGTCACCAATTTTAGTATCAAAAGCGGCGTCAATCTCACGAATACAGGTGGGGCTGGTCACGTTAATTTCGGTCAGGTGCTCACCAATCACATCAAGACCGACAAACAACAAGCCACGTTTACGTAACTCAGGGCCCACTTGGGCAGCAATCCAGCGGTCTTTCTCAGTTAACGGCTGTGCAACCCCGCGGCCACCTGCGGCTAAGTTGCCACGTGTTTCGCCTGCTGCAGGAATGCGCGCCAAGCTATAAGGTACCGGCTCGCCATCAATCATTAAAATGCGCTTATCGCCATCTTTAATGGCAGGCAAGTATTTTTGCGCCATGATTTGCTGGGTGCCGTGCGCAGTTAAGGTTTCTAAAATCACCGATAAATTGGGGTCGCCTTTCATATGGCGGAAAATCGATGAACCTCCCATGCCGTCCAGCGGTTTGAGAATGACATCGCTGTGCTCATCAGCAAATTCACGCAGCACATCCGCGCGGCGACTGACAATAGTGGCTGGCGTGCACTGCGGAAACAGCGTGGCAAACAGCTTTTCATTGCAATCACGTAGACTTTGCGCACGGTTTACCACTAAGCTGCCTGCTGTTTCGGCTTGCTCAAGTAAGTAGGTGCTGTAGAGAAACTCATTATCAAAGGGTGGATCTTTGCGCATTAAAATGACATTGAGGCTGGCAAGTGGTTCGTCCACTTCAGCGCCCAGTTCAAACCATTTTTGTGGGTCATTAAATACCTGTAATGGGCGCATACGTGCACGGGCTTGCCCCTCTTTTTGGTAGAGGTCATGCTGCTGCATATAAAATACTGACCAACCACGCGCTTGAGCAGACAATAACATCGCTAAGGAACTGTCTTTTTTGAATGAAATGTGCTCAATAGGATCCATTACAATCCCAAGACGAACTTGCATGATAGAGTCTCCAAAAAAATATAAGTGGCTAATGATGCACCCTAGATTGACCGAAGAACAGTATTAGATTGACTCGAAGCTATAAGCTAGGTCAATAAACAGACCAGTATCCATAGGGTTTATGGATTGCAGTAAAATAGTGTGCTAAAAAGGCACCACGATTGAGTCGCAAGATATTGCTTGCGAGCAATACAGCATTGATGCTGGCATAAAAAATAACGACTCACCGACGATGGTAGGGCGAAGATGGAACAGAAATCAGAAGGTTTAAAGGTGATGGTCATTGACGATTCGAAAACGATTCGTCGCACAGCTGAAACCTTGCTTAAAAAAGTCGGCTGTGACGTGATCACTGCTGTCGATGGATTTGATGCACTTGCGAAAATTGCGGATACGCACCCTGATATTATTTTTGTAGATATCATGATGCCCCGTTTAGACGGCTACCAGACCTGTGCGCTGATTAAAAATAACAGTGCTTTTCGGTCAACACCGGTGATTATGCTGTCTTCAAAAGATGGTTTGTTTGATAAAGCTAAGGGTCGCATTGTCGGTTCTGATCAATATTTAACCAAGCCATTCAGTAAAGATGAGCTCATTGGTGCTATTAAAACGCATGTTCCGGCCTTTACTCCAGTAGAGCAGTCGTCTTGATTGAGATGAATACGACACTGTTTGGGCTGCATTGTTATTTATGGGAGAAATCATGGCTCGTATTTTAATCGTCGATGACTCACCAACTGAGATGTACAAGTTGGCAGCGATGTTAGAGAAAAATGGACATCAAGTGTACAAAGCTGAAAATGGTGCTGATGGTGTTGCTTTAGCAAAACAAGAGCAACCGGATGCTGTGTTGATGGATATTGTTATGCCGGGCTTAAACGGCTTCCAAGCCACTCGCCAGTTAACTAAAGCACCAGAAACGCAGCATATTCCAGTGATTATTGTGACCACTAAAGATCAAGAAACCGATCGGGTTTGGGGTAAGCGCCAAGGTGCTAAAGATTACTTAACCAAACCAATTGATGAAGCAACCTTGATCAAGACACTCGATGCGGTGTTAGCAGGTTAAAAGAGTTGCCATGTCTTCACAGACGCATAATAACAGGGACGCTACATGAGTGATCAACACACCCCTTTCCAGTTACTTGTACAGATTGATGCGCTATGCCGTGGTCAGTCAGTGGGTTTGCCGGCGCAGCAACAAGTGGCGCAAACTTGGAGTGGGATTGGTTTTCGTATTGCAGATCAACACTTTGTCGCACCTATGGGTGAAGTGGCAGAGGTGCTGCATGAACCACGTTACACCTTGCTTCCCGGTGTTAAAGACTGGGTCAGCGGTGTAGCCAACGTGCGTGGTCGCTTATTACCTGTTATGGATTTATGTGGTTTTTTTGGTACTGAACTCAGTGGTGCAAAAAAATTACGACGTTTACTGGTCATTGAGCACCGTGACGTCTTTGCTGGGCTGACAGTGGATGCTGTGTTCGGTATGCAGCATTTTGCAGTGGATACATATTCTGAAACGACGACCACTATCAATACGGTATTTGCACCCTTTACTCAGGGTGCTTTTATGCGTGATGGACAGCAATGGCTGGTATTTAGTCCATATGCGTTGGCGCGTGATGAAAAGTTTTTAGATGTGGTTGCCTAATGCAAGCCTTGAGCTTGTCGTAGGGCAGCCATTTTCGGTTGAGTCAGTTGAAACTGGCTCTTGAGTGTTATTGGACACATTAAGTTAGGCAGGTCCAGGCGGGGGCCAAATAATGAAAAAAATAAGTCAAAGTCATTTACTGTCCGGGTTACGCATTAATGCATTGGTTGGTGCTTTATTTGCGGTGCTGGTGGTATCGATTGTGTTGCTCTTGGTGAACTTCATTTATACCAACAAACAATTAAGCTATGACAAAGAATACATTTCCAATGCCGGTGAGCTGCGCGTGTTATCGCAGAGTATCGCCAAAGATGCCGCCGAGGCTGCATCGGGTAAAGTTCCTGCGTTTGCATTGCTGAATACGGCGCGCAATGACTTCACCGCACGTTGGGATATTCTGGTCAATGGTGATCCAAGTACTGGTTTACCACCCGCACCGCCGAGCCTGTCAGATAAAATGGATGCTGTGGGTCAGTATTGGGACCAGCTCAGTGTCGATGCGAATGTGATTGTGCAACGCCAGCCTACGGTGATGTCGTTGTATAAAGTGGCTGCGACGCTGGCTGATACCATTCCTCAGCTGCAAGTTGAGTATGAGGAAATTGTTGATATCTTGTTGCAAGCCGATGTGCAAGACGCCCGTCAAATATCGGTGGCACAGCGTCAGGCCTTATTAGCTGAGCGAATCATTGGTTCGGCGAATAAGATTTTAGCCGGTGGTGAAAACTCAATCATTGCAGCGGATATGTTCGTACGTGATGCTGAGTTGTTTGAGCGTATTTTGCAGGCGATGTTGCGCGGTGATGTGGCGATGCAAATCACCAAGGTGACAGACGACGAAGCCATTGAGCGTCTTAACGAAATTGTTAGCTTATTTAAGACAGTATCCGGCTCAGTTGAAGAAATTATGGAAACCTCGCCTGAGTTATTCCAAGTGAGTGAAGCAGCGACCAACGCCTTTAACGTATCGCAAACTATTTTGGATGAAGCGTCTGCTTTAGAACAAGCTTTTGTGGCGCGTGCTGAAAGCCGTGGTTTTAACACCTTACTGGGTTATATCTTAGGTTCCACAGCATTGGCTTCGATCATCTTAATTGGTCTAGTCAATATGCGTGAAACACGTGTACGTCTGGCTGAGACCGCGGATACCAACGAGCGTAACCAAACCGCTATTTTACGATTGCTGGATGAAATTGGTGACCTTGCTGACGGTGACTTGACCGCAGAAGCGACGGTAACCGAGGACTTCACCGGTGCCATTGCTGACTCGATTAACTTTACCATTGACCAACTGCGTGATCTGGTTGGAACCATTAACGGTACTGCCGTACAGGTTGCTGCTGCTGCACAAGAAACTCAGTCCACGGCCATTCACCTCGCGGAAGCCTCTGAGCACCAGGCGCAAGAAATTGCCGGTGCATCTGCTGCCATTAACGAAATGGCGGTATCGATTGACCAGGTATCAGCCAACGCCGCTGAATCATCTGCAGTTGCTGAGCGGTCGGTATCGATCGCCAACAAAGGTAGTGAAGTGGTACATAACACCATTACCGGTATGGATAATATTCGTGAGCAGATTCAAGACACCTCCAAACGTATTAAGCGTCTGGGTGAATCTTCACAAGAGATTGGTGACATTGTTAGTTTGATTAACGATATTGCTGACCAAACCAACATTCTTGCTTTGAACGCTGCAATTCAGGCCTCGATGGCCGGTGACGCAGGTCGAGGCTTCGCCGTGGTTGCGGACGAAGTTCAGCGTCTGGCTGAGCGTTCATCGTCAGCCACTAAGCAGATTGAAGCACTGGTTAAGACCATTCAGGCGGATACCAACGAAGCGGTTATTTCGATGGAGCAAACCACCGCTGAGGTTGTGCGTGGTGCACACCTTGCTCAGGATGCGGGTGTCTCGCTGGAAGAAATTGAGAAAGTATCTAAAGCGCTGGCTGCTTTGATCCAGAATATTTCTAACGCGGCACGTCAGCAGGCCTCATCGGCGGGACATATTTCCAGTACGATGAACGTTATTCAAGAAATTACCTCCCAGACTTCTGCGGGTACTACGGCAACAGCGCAAAGCATTGGTACGCTGGCTAAGATGGCCAACGAGATGCGTCAATCGGTATCGGGCTTTACCCTGCCAGATACCAATAGCGAACAAGCCTAATTACCTATGGGCGGTATCTATGATGGATGCCGTCCGCACTCGACTATGGAAGAAGGGCGCTTCATGCAGTCTGGCAACGCTTGGGCTTTACAGCCTCTAGCCGACATGACATCCGCTGAGTTTGATAACTGGCAAAAATTACTTGAGGCTCGCTCAGGTATGGTTGTTAGCGAGCAACGACGTTCATTTTTGCAGGTCAACCTGACGGCGCGTATGCGTGAGTTGGGTGTGCCGGACTACAGCAGTTATTACCGTAAAGTGCTCAATGGGCCTTCGGGCGCTGTGGAGTGGGTGACATTACTGGATCGTTTAACGGTGCAGGAAACCCAGTTTTTCCGTCATGTTGATTCTTTTGCGGCGGTCACGCAGTTTCTGCAAGAAAAAGTCAGTGGTGAAACCTTACCTGACTCACTTTCAATGTGGAGTGTGGGGTGTTCGAGTGGTGAAGAGGCTTGGTCATTAGCCATCTGTGCTGCTGAAGTGCAGCGCAGCATGGCGCACAAAATAGAATTTGCAATTACCGCAACGGATATCAGCCACAGTGCTTTACGCAAAGGCCGTCGTGCAACCTATGATGCACGGCGCTTGGAGCGCGTAGCCCCTGAGTTGGTTGAGCGCTATTTTACTGCGCAAGCCGATGGTTCTTATCAAGTTGTCAGTTCACTGGTGGAGCGTTCCTGCTTTGCTAGATTAAATATGCTGGATTTAGCGCAAGCGCCTATTTCTGGGATGGATATTATTTTTTGTCAAAATGTGTTGATCTATTTTCGACGCTGGCAGCGTCGCGAGATACTCAATCGTTTAGTGACTCGGTTAGCGCCGGGTGGGATGTTAGTAATAGGTGTTGGAGAAGTTGCTGGCTGGCAGCATCCCGACCTTGAGCCTATTGCTGATGAGCGCGTTTTGGCTTTTACCCGTAAGGGGTAACACATGGATATGAGCGGAGTAGTTATGGGTGATCGGCACGACTATGTCGCCCTGGAATGGGTTAAAGGCGAAATTGCAGAAACCCTAAAACAGGCACGTCACGCACTAGAAGAGTATGTGGAGAATCCTGAGGATTCGACACGACTACGGTTTTGCTTAACTTATGTGCATCAGGTGCATGGCACCTTGCAGATGGTTGAGTTCTTTGGCGCGGCATTGCTCGCTGAAGAGATGGAGCAGTTAGCGCAAGCCTTGTTAGATGGGCGAGTGAAAAACCTTGCTGAAGCGCTTGAAGTGCTGATGCAGGCTATTTTGCAGTTGCCGTTGTATTTGGATCGTATCCAAACCGCGCGCCGTGACTTGCCGATGGTGGTCTTGCCGCTGCTCAATGATTTGCGTGCCGCGCGTGGTGAAAAACTCCTGTCTGAAACCAGTTTGTTTACCCCAACGTTGCCGGCTGTTAATCCGCCCTTAACAGCACAGCGTATGCAGCAGTTAAGCGTGCCTGAGATGGACGTATTACTGCGCAAGCTGCGGCAAATGCTTCAGGTCGCCTTGGTTGGTGTACTGCGTGGTCAAGAACTGCCTACTAACTTAGGCTATATGGCGCGGGTTTTTGCGCGCTTAGAAACCTTAAGTAAAAACGCTCCGCTTGAGTCGTTATGGTCGGTTGCGGCTGGATTGGTTGATGGTCTGGCCAATGGCAGTGTAGAAGCCGGTGCTTCTGTGCGCACCTTGTTAAGCCAAGTCGATCGTGAATTGCGCCGTCTGGTTGCTGAGCAGGCTCCGGGTTTAAATCAACCAGCCTCGCCAGAGTTGCTGAAAAACTTGCTGTTTTATGTAGCTAAAGCGCAAGCCAACTCGCCACGTTTGCAAAATCTGCACGCGCTGTACCGCTTAGAAGAAGCGCTACCTGATGAGTTGCTGCTCGATGAAGAACGCGCACGTATGGCCGGTCCTGATCGTGGCGCCATGCAGTCGGTGGTGGCTGCGCTCTGTGAAGAACTCGTGCGTATTAAAGACAGTCTTGACCTGTTTGTGCGCAGTGACCGGCAGAAACTCGATGAGCTGGAGGCATTACAAACACCGCTGAAGCAAATTGCCGACACCCTGGCGGTGCTTGGTTTTGCCCAGCCGCGTAAAATTGTCCTGGATCAGATTGATGTGGTCACGGCACTGGTGGCCGGCGAGACCGAAACATCCGACGCCGTGTTGATGGATATTGCTGGTGCCTTGCTCTATATCGAAGCGACTTTGATGGGCATGGTCGGTACGCCTGATGATGCGCGCAATGAACAAAGTTTAATGCCTACGACGGATGTTGGGCAGATACATCGCATTGTTATTAAAGAAGCACGCACCGGTTTGGAGCATGCTAAAGACGGCATCATTGAGTTTATTGCCTCGCAATGGAACCATGAAAACTTAGCCAATGTACCGCATTTGTTAAATCAAGTACGCGGTGGTTTAGTGATGATTCCGCTTGAGCGGGCAGCCGCTTTGGTAGAAACCTGCCGCCGTTATATCGAAGAACAATTGCTCGAAAAACAAGCCATTCCCAATTGGCAAAACCTCGACACCTTAGCCGATGCTATTACCAGTGTTGAGTATTATCTAGAGCGCTTGGCGGAAGATCATGCCAGCCAAGGTGAAACCATCCTGGATGTGGCTGAAGAAAGCCTCAGCAGTTTAGGTTATGCGCCTTTGCAGTTGAAGCACGCCGCTGATAGCAGCGAAGCTGAAGAAACCTTAGCTGTTGAGCCCACAGCACTGCAAGAGCCGTTAACGCTTGCTGTTGAAGAAAGTCTGGCACAAGAAAATGATGCCGCTGCGCTCAGTGAGCAGCAAGACGCGCCGGATAGCGCTGAATCTGCAACGGCCATGACAGCCGAAGCTGAAGACATAGCTACAGATATGCCGAATGCAGATCTTGAACCGTTGCCGAGCGCGGATGAACCGCTTGTCGCCAGCGCTAGCCTAGAAGAAACAACAGATACGATCGAGCTTGGCAGTGCGGATGTCGAGCCTCAGCCGATAGCTGAACCTGAAGTACTGGATGCGCCGCTCGAACTTGAAGCCGATGCAGTACTTGAACTTGAGCCGGGTGTTACTGAAGTAGCCGATGCAGCAGAAGTGGCACTCGATGAGATTCCAGAGGTGGAGCTGGCGCAAGCCATTGCGCCACAGCTTGAGTCTGCTAGCGCAAACGAATCCATATCATTAGATGATGTGATGAGCGCGCCTGTCAGTGCCATTAATCCACCTGCTGTGGATGTGCCTCCCAGTATTTTACCGCCGCCGGCTGATGAAGAGCCGATTGACGAAGAGCTGCAAGAAGTCTTCGTTGAAGAAGCCGAAGAAGTCTTGGAAACACTCAATGAGTTTTTCCCAAAATGGCGTGCCAATACCGATGACAAAAATGCTCTAACTGAAGTACGCCGCGCATTCCATACCCTTAAGGGTAGTGGGCGTATGGTGCGTGCTTTAGTGGCCGGCGAGTTGGCGTGGTCGATTGAGAATATGCTGAATCGAGTGATCGAAGGCAATCTTGCGGTGACTGAGCCGGTATTTGAGGTGATCGCGGCTGTTATCGAGCTCTTCCCCGAATTGGTTGCAGAGTACGCGGCGCAACAGCAGCGTCAGCGTGATGATGTCGATCAGCTGGCTGCCACAGCACATGCTTTGGCACGTAATGAGCCGGTACCTGTGTTCAGTAGCGCTGCAGTTGCAGAACCTGTTGCTGAGCCAGCACAAGCCTCTGCAATGGACGTGATTGAGCTTGAGCCCATGCCAGCAGAATCCAGTGCACCTGAGCCTGTTGTTGATGAAGAGATCATTCTTGAGCCGGCATCTACAGCGCCTGTGGCAGAGAGTATTCATACCTCTGACGAAGAACTGCTTGATCCGATTTTATTGGATATTTTCAAAAATGAAGCTCAAGCGCATGTGCAGTCACTGACTGAATTTTTAGCTGACTGCGCTCAGCAGTTACCCAATCCGATCAGTGATGATCTGCAGCGTGCCTTCCATACGCTGAAAGGCAGTGCGTTTATGGCCGGTATTTTACCGATGGCCACCATTGCCACGGCTCTAGAGAAACTGGCTAAAGATTACAAAGCGAATTTACTGGCGGTTGAGTTTAATGAAGCACTGCTGCTCAGTGAAGCTGAGCAATTATTGCAAGTGGGGATTGAACAGCTCGATAGCACACCGTTACAAGACATTGAGGGTGCTCCGGCATTCTTAGAAAAGCTCTATCAGGTGATGAGTGAGCGCCTCGCGCATGCCGAGGATCAGAATGCTGAAGATCCTAAAGGCGCGCGCGACCCTAAAGTTATTTCCACTTTCTTAGCTGAAGGTATGGATACCTTACTGGATATGGATGAGCAGCTTGAATGCTGGCGCACCCATCCAGCTGAGCGTAAAGAGTTGGCGACTTTGTTGGATGAGTTGATCAACCTCGGTCAGAGTGCCGAAGTAGCTGAGCTGCCACAAATTGAAGATTTATGCAGTGCGCTTCTTGAATTGTATAGCGCGGTTAAAGAGGAACGTTTACCCACTGAGGAGCGTTTCTTTACCCAGGCTAAACAAGCGCACGATGCGCTGATTAATATGATGGATCAGGTCGCAGCTGGCTTACAAGTGGATGCGCGCCAGGACTGTGTTGATGCTTTATATGAGCTGATGAGTGATGAGTTGCGTCCCGCCGCGATAGTGGATGTTGATCCGACTGGCAGTGATTTGGAAACCATTGAGCTGCAAGCTGTGACGCCTGAGTCTGAGCTTGAATCTGCCTTAGAGCTTGATCTGGATCTCAGTATTGAGCCGCCGCATTCTGCTGAGTCGTTGGCCGAGACAGAACTGCCTGAGCACCAATTGCAGCCTGTTCTCGAGTCTACTGCACAGCCTACATTTGCGCCTGTGCAGCCGGAGATTGAGGACGATTTTTCAACGGCAAATCTTGATCAAGATATTATCGATCTGTTCCTTGAAGAAGGTATGGATCTCCTAGAAAGTGCCAGTGCGTCCTTAGAGACCTGGTTGGCTGATCCTGATAACAAGACAGCGATGCCGGCTTTATTGCGCGATTTGCATACCTTAAAAGGTGGCGCGCGCATGGCTGAGATTGAGCCGATTGGTGATTTGGCGCATGAAATCGAGTCCTTGTATGAAGGTTTGCTCGACGGCCGTTATACGCACAGTGATGCGCTCGGTGATTTGCTACTGCGTGGACATGACCGACTCGCGGTGTTGCTCGATCAGTTGCAAGCTAAGCAAACCATGCAGCAGCCGCGCACTTTGATTAACAGCATGCTAGCTTTTCGCCGAGGAGAAACTGCGCCGTTAATCCAGACAGTTAATCACGATCAAGCGGATGACTTGCCACCGGCAACTCTGGGTGTTGAGCTCGAAGACCTTGAACCTTTTACCTTAGATCACGCAACTGAGCTGTCAGCAGAGGTGATCGAAGACGCGGACAACAGTAGCGTTGAAGATGAGCACAGTGATGCTACTGAAGCAGAGGACCTCTTTGCTTTAGATGCTATGGCTGACTCTGCTGCAGAAGTCATCGCAGGCAACGAGAGTGAGCCGGCCAGCGTTGCTGATGAATTAGTGCTTGAGCCTGTGCAAGATGCCCCCGAGACTGCAGAGCCAGAGCCAGAGCCAGAGCCAGAGCCAGAGCCAGAGCCAGAAACATCTGTGGCTGAACTGGCTGTAGAAAATACTCGCGATCCTGATCTGGTGGATATCTTTCTTGAAGAAGGCTTCGAGATTATTGATAGTGCTACCGCGGCTTTACTACGTTGGATTGCCAACAGTGATAATTTGCTTGAGCTGGAAACACTCCAACGTGATTTGCATACCCTGAAAGGGGGCGCACGCATGGTGGAGTTTGCACACATTGGTGATCTTGCCCATGAACTGGAAGATTTATATGAAGATCTCGGTGCGGGTAAATTAAAGGTCAATGAACCTATCTTTAATTTATTACAAGATTGCCATGACGCCTTAGCTGTGATGCTTGAAGCTGTGCGTGATGATCAGGCCTTACCGAGCGGCCAAGAATATATTGCGCGGATTAAGCAGGCGCGTGCCGATCTTAATGCTCAGCAAGCGGTGCCCAGCAGTGTTGAGTTGCAGCCAAAAAAACACAGCAGTGACAGCCATGCCAATGATGATATTTTAGGTATTTTCACCCTAGAGTCGGATGAGTTAATTGCTGAGATTGATACAGCCTTAACGGCATTTGCTCAGCCGCACGCGACCGAGTTACCTATCCATGAAGCATTGCGCGCACTGAACACCCTTAAAGGTGGTGCGCGCTTGGCGCAAGCACAGGCCATTGGTGATATCAGTCAGCAGCTTGAGACGCAGTTACTCGAAGCCATTGAGCAAGGTGGGCCTTGGCCTGACAGCTTGCATCAACAATTGCAGGCAGCTGTGCAACAACTGCGCACTGAAGTGGCGCAGATCAGTCAGGGGCTTATTGCGCCCTCAGTTACATCAGTGCCTGCAGTGACGGCTGACGACAATGAGAGCGAAGCAAAGGTGCTGCAGTTTGCTCATCCGATTGTCGCAGCAAGTGCGCTTGAACCTCAGGCTAAAGATGCTGTTGTCTTACTGCCGTTTGAAGAAAAAGCCTTACAAGACGCTCAAGACAGCAAAACGCAAAGCGGTCCACAAGAGCAAGTGCGAGTGCCTTCGCAACTGCTCGAAGGGCTGGTGAACTTGGCTGGTGAAACCTCCATTTTCCGTGGTCGTGTTGAGCAGCAAGTCAGTGACTTTGGTTTCACCTTAGGTGAAATGGAAGCCACCATTGACCGTGTACGTGACCAGTTGCGCCGTTTAGATACGGAAACTCAAGCGCAGATTTTAAGTCGCTATCAAGCAGAGACTGAGAAAGCCGGCTACGAAGATTTTGACCCGCTGGAAATGGACCGTCACTCACAACTGCAGCAATTATCGCGAGCACTGTTTGAGTCATCGTCTGACTTACTGGATTTAAAAGAAACTTTAGCCGCGCGTAACCGTGATGCTGAAACCTTGTTGCTGCAACAGGCGCGCGTCAATACTGAGCTGCAAGAAGGCTTGATGCGTACGCGCATGGTGCCGTTCCAGAGTTTGCTACCGCGCTTGCGTCGAGTGGTGCGTCAGGTGTCCTCTGAGCTGAATAAACCCGTTGAGTTTATTGTCGCGAACGCTGAAGGCGAGGTGGACCGTAACGTGCTTGAGCGCATGCAGTCGCCGTTAGAGCATATGCTGCGCAACGCCATTGACCATGGTATTGAGTCCGCTGAGGTGCGCAAAGCAGCCAATAAACCAGAAAAAGGCGTTATTCGTCTTGAGTTGAGCCGAGCCGGTGCAGATGTGCTGCTGGTATTGACCGACGATGGTGCCGGGGTGAATGTGGATGCCGTGCGTAAAAAAGCTCTAGAGCGCGGCTTAATTACGCCAGATTCGGATATCAGCGACCAAGATGTCATGCAGTTTATTTTACATGCGGGTTTTTCGACCGCGAGTAAAGTCACGCAAGTCTCGGGACGTGGCGTGGGCATGGACGTGGTCAGCTCAGAAATCAAACAAGTGGGTGGTTCCATCACTATTGATTCAGAGCCGGGCACAGGCACCTGCTTTACCATTCGCTTACCTTTCACCGTATCAGTGAACCGTGCCTTGATGGTTATGGCCGGTGAAGACTTGTATGCCGTACCACTCAATACGATTGAGGGTATTGTGCGCGTTTCCCCGTATGAGCTGGAAGCCCTCTATGAGCAAGAGCAACAAGAAGGTAAGCCCGCCGAGTTTGAATATGCGGGGCAGAATTACCAGCTCAAATACATTGGCGATCTGCTCGATAATGGACAGCATCCCAAGCTAGTCGGACAGACCTTACCCTTGCCGGTGATTCTGGTGCGTTCTAATGATTTTGCGATTGCGGTGCAAGTGGATGTGCTCGCCGGTTCTCGTGAAATCGTGGTGAAAAGCTTAGGGCCACAGTTTATCGGGGTGCATGGTATTTCCGGCGCTACTATTCTTGGGGATGGCCGTGTTGTGGTTATTCTCGATCTGTTGGCAACGATTCGTTGGCAGCATACGCGTAACCGTTTGCGCAGAGGCTCTGAGCAAGCCTTGCTGGGCGCTACGGAAAAAGAGCAGTCAACCTTAGTGTTGGTGGTGGATGATTCGGTCACAGTACGCAAGGTGACCACACGCTTACTTGAGCGCCATGGGATGCAAGTGATGACGGCAAAAGATGGGGTCGATGCTATTGCACAACTGCAAGAGCGCAAGCCCGATATTATGCTGCTGGATATTGAAATGCCGCGCATGGATGGCTTTGAAGTAGCGAATCTGGTACGTCATGACAGCACACTCAAAGACCTGCCCATCATTATGATCACTTCGCGTACGGGTGAAAAACACCGTGAGCGTGCGATGGCGATTGGCGTCAATGATTACTTGGGTAAGCCGTATCAAGAAACGGTGTTGTTAGCCGCTATTGATCAACTGTTGCAGAGTAATGATTGATCAGACTGCCGTAAGAATTGCCGTTGTGGCGGATACATCGCTACAACGGCATATTTTGCAGCAGTTCCTCAGCAAACACGGTTATCAAGTGGTGCTCAATAGTGATCCGCAGCAACTTGCAGTGGATCGTTTACACGCTTGTGAGACCGACTTGTGGTTGTATGATGCCATTTGTGCGAGCGAGACTGAGTGCATAGCGCTGGAGTACTTTCTAAGCGAACCCAGCGCGCCCGTGTTGTTCGGTGAAGGCGCGGCACCTGCGCGTGACTCTGAAGAATTTCCGCGCTGGGAGCGGGCTTTATTAAAAAAAATATTACAGTTAACCGAGTCAGTCAGCGCGCAGCCTTTAGCCACTGATCAATTCAGTGATGAGCTTGATCGGGCACAGCCGCAGGTGATTGCACTGCCGCAGCACTTTGTTAAAGAGCGCATCGCGAGTGATCAGCCGGCACAGCAGGTGTGGTTGCTGGCGGCATCTTTGGGTGGGCCGCAAGCGGTTAAAGCATTTTTAGATGTATTACCCCAAGGCTTACCGCTGGGTTTTATTTATGCGCAGCATATTGATGCGAATTTTGAAGGCAGTCTGCCACAAGCGGTGGGTCGTCACAGTCAATGGCCGGTACGCTTGCTGACGGATTATCATTTTGTCCGAGCAGGCGAAGTGGTCGTAGTACCTATTGAGCGTGTGCTGACCTTTACTGAGTCCAGCCGTTTGCATACGCTCGATAGTGCTTGGGAAGGCCCTTACAGTCCATCCATTGAGCAAATGATGCGTAATTTAGCCCAGCATTATGGCGCACACTGCGGTGTCATTGTGTTCAGCGGCATGGGCAGCGATGGCAGTCTTGCCGCTGAATATATGCATCAGCAAGGCGCGCAAGTCTGGACGCAAAATGCGGAAAGCTGTGCCTGTTCTAGCATGCCTGATAGCGTGCGTGAGCTTGGCTTAAGTCGCTTCAGTGCGACTCCGCAGGGTTTAGCGCATGAGTTGGTGCAGTACTTGTTAAACGCGCACAAACAACAGCATAACGATGATTTGAAAAGGATAAGGCAATGACGCAAACAGTAGAGGTTTCGCCAGCGGCACCGACCCAGCTCACCGGTTTACTCTTAACACTCAGTGATCGTTTACTGTTGTTACCCAATACAGCGGTGGCGGAACTGGTTGTCTATCGTAACGTCCAACCGGCAGAAAACTCCCCAGACTGGTTGCTCGGCCAAGTCGGCTGGCGTGATTTAAGTTTACCGCTCTTATGCTTTGAGTCGGCCTCAAGCGGCGCCCCGGTCAATACGGAAGGCGCACGTATTGTCATTATCAATGCCATTGGCGAGCGTGAAGGCTTTAAGTTTTTTGCATTACTGATTCAGGGTATTCCACGCTCAGTACGCGTGGATGAACATCTCCCCGCTTTAGCGCAAGAACCTTTGTTGCCGCTGGAGTTGGCAGCGGTCAGTCTTGAGGGTGAAGTGGCAAAAATACCTGACTTACAAGGGCTGGAGCAAAAGCTCGCTGATCTTAAACTGATCAAGTGAGCGGGCTGACGCAACCTGCACGTGCCGTATCAGTGGCTGGTGTCTTGGGCATATTGCGTTTGGTTGCGCCCGGACTTCTTCGCGCTATATAACGCCTGATCAATGCGCTCAAAGGCTTGATCTAGTGTTTCTGTGGCACACACTTGGCCAATACCTGCTGAGAACGTAATGGTCACAGGCTCGCCTTTAAAGTGAAATGGGCAGGCTTCGATGGCCAAGCGCAATGTTTCAATCAGCTCATAGCCACTCTGTAGAGGGGTGTCTGGCAGCAGTAGGGCGTATTCCTCGCCGCCAAAGCGTGCAATAAAGTCTGTTTTGCGCAGCCGTTTTTTCAGCTCATTGGCGATGATTTTTAACACTTTATCGCCGGCTAAATGGCCATAGCTATCATTGACCCGTTTAAAGTGGTCAATATCAATAATGCTCAGCAGCAAGGGCGTATCAGTGCGTTGAATACGGTCATGCTCGAGCTCCGAACGTTCATTCCATGCGGCTCGGTTCGCTAGACCTGTAAGAGGATCTAGCAGCGCTTTTTGGCGTTGTTCTTCTAGCTTTTG